>PLXI01000240.1 GCA_003151375.1 Hyphomicrobiales bacterium | reverse complement strand
AGCATAACAAATATCTTCGCGCGTTGGCCCCTTGATAGCGGGGAAACGCAGCTGAAGTGCTTCAATCACATCACGCGTATCATCCACAGACAAAGTGGTTTGGGTGACAAAGGCCAGTTTGCTTTCATCGTTCACGACAAGAGCTTTTGCTTCTGCTGGTGTTTCAATCAGGGTGATTGCNNACCAGCGGGCAGGTGGCATCAATCTGAAATAGAGCGCGAGCTTGGGCTGCCGCCGGCACAGGTTTTGGCACACCATGGGCTGAGAAAATCACCGGCCTGTCACCAGCTGGGATTTCATCCAACTCATCCACAAAGATGGCACCCTTGGCCCGCAAATCATCGACCACAAATTTATTGTGAACGATTTCGTGGCGCACATAAACCGGTGCACCATAAAGACTGAGCGCACGTTCCACGATATCAATGGCACGCACAACGCCGGCACAAAAGCCGCGCGGTGCGGCAAGCAAAATGGTGAGATGGGGCATGGACATTACGGCCAGCAATGCGATTGGCTGGAGGTAAAGTCAAGACAGGCAAAGCACAGATTGGGCGAGACGGCGGTTCAGGCTGCCTCGCAGCTCACCACATGGACAAACCAACGAAGCTGTGAAATAGTCTCTACACCAAAATAATAATAATGGGAGGCAACATGAAGTCGCGCGCGGCGGTGGCCTTTGAAGCTGGTAAGCCTCTCGAAATCGTTGAGGTTGATCTGGATGGGCCGAAGGCTGGTGAAGTCCTCATTGAAATCAAGGCCACGGGCATTTGCCACACGGATGAGTTCACGCTTTCCGGCTCTGATCCTGAGGGTCTATTCCCCGCCATTTTAGGCCATGAAGGTGCGGGCGTTGTTGTTGATGTGGGGCCGGGCGTTACTTCGATGAAGAAGGGCGATCACGTGATTCCGCTCTACACGCCTGAGTGTCGCGAATGTCCGTCTTGCCTGTCACGCAAAACCAACCTCTGCACCGCCATTCGTTCTACACAAGGCCAAGGTGTGATGCCTGATGGCACATCTCGCTTCTCCTATAGAGGCAAGAAGATTCATCACTATATGGGTTGCTCGACTTTTTCGAATTATACGGTATTGCCTGAAATCGCTGTGGCTAAGGTGAACCCAGCCGCACCTTTCGATAAGATTTGTTATGTCGGCTGTGGCGTGACCACGGGCATTGGTGCGGTGATCAACACTGCTAAAGTGGAAATTGGGGCGACGGCTGCAGTGTTTGGTCTTGGTGGCATTGGTCTTAATGTGATCCAAGGCCTCAAACTTGCTGGTGCAGATATGATCATTGGCGTTGATCTCAACAACGGTAAGAAGGAATGGGGTGAGCGTTTCGGCATGACGCATTTCGTCAACCCATCTGAAATTCAAGGTGATGTGGTGGCACATATCGTCAACATGACCAAACGCGGCGCAGATCAGATTGGTGGCGCAGATTACACATTCGATTGCACCGGCAATGTAAAGGTGATGCGCCAGGCACTGGAAGCATCGCATCGTGGCTGGGGCCAATCCATCATCATCGGTGTGGCAGGTGCAGGCCAAGAAATCTCCACGCGTCCATTTCAACTGGTCACAGGGCGCATTTGGAAAGGCACGGCATTTGGTGGAGCGCGTGGCCGCACCGATGTGCCCAAGATTGTAAATTGGTATATGGCGGGCAAAATCCAGATCGATCCGATGATTACGCACACCATGCCCCTTGAAGATATCAACAAGGGCTTTCAGTTGATGCATGAGGGCAAGTCGATCCGCAGCGTGGTAATTTTCTAAAGCAGTGAAGGCCAGTTCAACCAACAAGGGAGAAACAGGACATGGCAAAAAAAGCAGCGAAGAAGACCAAGAAACCAACTAAGAAAAAGGCGGTAAAACGCAGCGCTCCGGCGATTGCGCTTCACCCGGGCATCGACAAGGGCTTTGCTAAATCGGGCAAGAAAGGTTTTGCAGGCGGCAAGCTCACCTGCAACTGTGCCACTGATCCCGTTGTCGTAGAGATTGCCATGCAATCCGCGCATAATCACGCCTGTGGCTGCACCAAATGTTGGAAGCCAGAAGGCGCGATTTTCTCTGTTGTCGCAGTTGCGCCAACCAACAAAGTGAGCGTTTTACAAAATGGCCACAAGCTGAAGATCGTGGATGAGAATGCCGTGATCCTGCGTCATGCATGCACCGGTTGCGGGGCTCATATGCACGGGCCAGTGAAGCGCGAAGGTCACGCTTTCCAAGGTTTAACTTTCATTCATACGGAGCTTTCGAAAGACAAAGGCTGGTCACCGCCCGGCTTTGCTGCGTTTGTTTCCTCTGTGATCGAAAGTGGGGTTCCGCCTTCCAAGATGCCTGCTATCCGCAAGCGCTTGAAACAGCTGGGATTAGAGCCATATGACGCGCTTAACCCAGGGCTGATGGACTATATGGCCACAGTTGCGGCCAAGAAAAGCGGCACTTACCGCGAGAGTTGATTGCGCTGATCTGATGCCGTCGGAGGCACTTGTTTCCGGCGGCTTTTTTGCTGAGCGTCGAGCTCTTCACTGATTTGTGCCTTTTACGAATCTGGTCAATTTGCTAAACGCATTGTATGCATTCTGCATGACATTCGCTGGCAAGAAATCTGCGCTGGCATTGAAGCCGCCACTGCCAAGACTGGTTCAAGGAAAAACAAATGAAAAGACTGTTGTTGCTCGTCGGCGTACCTGTGCTGGCGCTTTTGGTGGTTGGAGTTTACTATCTAAAAGGCGGACGTTACGCAGAAACTGAGGACGCTTATGTGCAATCCAGCATGATTTTGATCAGCCCTGAAATATCTGGCGTGGTCAGCGAGGTGGCGGTCAAGGAAAACCAGCATGTGAAAGCTGGCGACGTCATATTCAAGATTGACGCTGCTCCATTCACCGTTGCACTGGAACGTGCACAAGCCAAGGTGGAGCAAGTGAAACTCGATTTTGAGGGGATCAAAGTCAGCTACGCCGAAAAGCAAGCTGAAATCACCCAAGCCCGTACCAAGCAAGATTTTGCCAAAAAGGCGCTTGATCGGCAGGCCGAGCTGGCGACCCTGAAAATTACCGCGCCTTCGGCAATTGATGACGCCACCCAAGCCGCACAGGTGGCTGAGGAACAGACAATCATGCTGCAGAGTGATCTCACCCGGATTGTTGCATCACTGGGCGGCAAGCTAGATACACCCATTGAACAATATCCTGCATATCTTTCAGCGCAGACTGATCTTGCCCAAGCCAAGCTTGATCTGGAACGCACTGTGCTTAAGGCTCCAGCCGAAGGCTATGTAAGCAAGTTACCAGTCGTTGGTCTCTATGAAACGGTGGGCCTTGCTGCGCTGGCGTTGGTGACATCAAATAACATGCGGGTTGATGCCAATTACACTGAAACGGAAATTACCTATGTGAAGCCCGGCCAGCCGGTGACCGTTACGATGGATACCTATCCAGGTGCGACATGGAAAGGCGTGGTTGAAAGCTTGAGCCCCGCCACGGGTGCTGCATATTCTGTTATCCCGGCGCAGAACGCCACGGGCAACTGGGTGAAAATTGCTCAGCGTGTGCCGGTGCGCATCAAGCTTGACCCGAACCCTGACGGCCCGCAGTTGCGCCTTGGCATGAGTGCTAATGTCGCCATCGACACGGGCCACCAGCGCGACCTCTTCGGCTTTCATTTCTGATCGGTCCGCATCATGACTTTGGCCGCACCAGCGATTTCAATGCCGAGCGACAGCCAGCGGATACTGGTCACTATCGCCGTGATGTTGGCCACCATCATGCAGGCGCTGGATACCACCATCGNNCCACCATCATGCAGGCGCTGGATACGACTATCGCAAATGTGGCCCTGCCACATATGCAAGGCAGTATGGGTGCCACTCAGGATCAGATTTCCTGGGTGCTTACGTCTTACATTGTCGCGGCCGCGATATGCACGCCACTCACTGGATTTTTGTCGGCAAGACTTGGGCGCAAGCAAATCTTTTTATGGTCGGTTGTTGGCTTCACGATCACTTCGATGCTGTGCGGTGCTGCGCAGAGCCTCAACCAAATTGTGTTTTTNNGCGTGATGGTGGGCCCCATTCTGGGCCCTTCTCTGGGCGGATGGCTGACCGAATACTATAATTGGCGCTGGGTTTTTTATATCAACCTGCCTTTTGGTATTCTCGCCTGGCTCGGCATCATGGCCTATGTCAGCGAAACGCCGCTGGACCCGAAGCGTAAATTTGACATGATGGGCTTTGCCTTTCTGAGCCTTGGAATCGGTGCCTTGCAGATGATGCTCGACCGAGGAGAATCCCTCGATTGGTTTGCCAGCCGCGAGGTTGCAATTGAAGCGATAATGGCCGTCTTCGCGTTTTATCTATTCATCACGCATATTTTCACCACTGAGCATGCCTTTATCGAACCGGCTATATTTAAGGACAGGAACTTCAGTGTCGGCTTGATTTTTATCTTCATCATTGGTGTAATTCTTCTTGCCACAATGGCGCTGCTGCCACCTTATTTGCAGTCGTTAGGCGGTTATCCCGTTATTGATGTGGGCTTGCTTCTGGCACCGCGTGGTATAGGCACGATGATTGCGATGTTGATGGTGGGGCGTCTTTCCGGCAGGCTCGATGCAAGACTGATGATCGGCTTTGGCCTTGGCCTCACTTGCCTTTCGCTATGGTTGATGACCTTTTTCACTTTGGATATGTCGGGCAGTCATGTCGTTACCACGGGCATTCTGCAGGGCCTTGGTTTG
>PLXI01000261.1 GCA_003151375.1 Hyphomicrobiales bacterium | reverse complement strand
GATAAGGTTTTGGTTTCGGTGGTCTTGCTGGGCTTGGCGGCAAATAGCGAATTGAACGGTGTTCATCTATGGGCAGCCATTATTATTACGGCGCGTGAAGTTCTGGTTTCGGGCTTGCGTGAATTTTTGGGCGAGCTTCGTGTTTCAGTTCCGGTTACGCAAATTGCCAAATGGAAAACCACAGTGCAATTGGTTGCGATTGGCTTTTTAATTGCGGGGCCCGCAGGCGATGCTGTTATTCCATTCACCACCACTGCGGGCTTGGTGATGTTGTGGATTGCCGCAGCACTGACGCTTTACACGGGCTATGACTATTTCCGCGCTGGCTTGCGCCATGTGGTGGATGAAGAATGAAGATTCTTTATTTTGCGCGGCTCCGCCAGATCATTGGGCGCGGGCAGGACGATGTTGAAATTCCCGCAAATGTTAAAACCATCAGTATGCTGATTGAATTTTTAAAGACGAAAGACGAACGTGTGGCTGAGGCCTTTGGAGATTTGCGAACCCTTAAAGTGGCCATCAACCAAAAGCACGCGACGCTTGAAGCGCCGCTGCACGGGGCCACTGAAATTGCTTTCTTTCCGCCTGTGACGGGCGGGTAACATGCGTCTCAATGTATTTTTACAACGCGCTGGCATAGGCTCGCGCCGTGAAGCTGAGCGGTTGGTAGAGCAGGGCCGCATTTTTGTGAATGGCAAAAAGGCTTCGGCCACCACACCAGTGGAAGAGGGCGATGAGGTTAGCTTTGATGGCAAATCGGTTTCGCCCGCGAAGCGTGATTTGCCACGGCTGTTTCTTTTGAACAAACCACTCGATGTGTTGGTGACCAACCGCGATCATAAAAACCGAGCGACGGTGTTTGAACTCCCCGCTTTGCAAGACAAAAGTCTGCCACGCCTAATGAGTGTGGGCAGGTTGGACGTGAATTCTGAAGGGCTTCTGGTGCTGTCTGATGACGGGCCATTGGCTCAAGCGATGATGTCGCCGACCAATGCTTTGGAGCGGGTTTACCGCTTGCGCACTTATGGTCGCTTCACTGAGGTGCAACTGGCCAAATTGGCGCGCGGTGTAACCATCGAAGGTGTCCGTTATCGTGGTGCAGAATTTGAGGAAGAGGCAGACCTGGGTGGGCGTACTAACGCATGGTACCGCGTGGTTTTGACTGAAGGCAAGAACCGCGAAATCCGCCGTTTGGTGGAGTTTTTTGGCGCGCAAGTCAACCGGCTGATCCGCACTGAATATGGGCCGTTCAAATTAGGTGATTTGAAATCGGGCGAATTGCGCGAAGTGCCGCCACGCGCGGTTATGCGTTTGATGGATGAATTGAGTAAAAAAGAACGCGAAAAGTGATCTGGTTTATCCCCTGCTACCAGCGCCATTGATATGAAGGCGGCGGTTCATTGCGGGGGGGCAAACGAAATACAAACATTGCAATTTCATGCAGCAAATTTTAGTGATGTCACCGAATCTCAACACAAGTGTGCCAGTTTACTATCGCCATAGGAGAATCGGATGTCGCAAGCAGATATGATTGAGGATAAATTGGACTTGGGCAGGGTTCCAATTCGGCCGGCATGCGCCATTTCCGGCAAGCAATATCCGAATCGTTCATTGCAATCCTTGGGCAGTTTGCGGCCCTCGCTGTCGGAACTCATTTTGCGCGATCACCCGACCCTCAACAGTGAGTCTTTGATCAGCGCGGTTGAGCTGGACAAATACCGCATGCGATATGTTGAGAATATGCTGATGGCGGAGCATGGCGAACTGACAGAACTTGACCGCGAAGTGGCCAAGAGCATTGCTGAACATGATACCATCGCTGAAAACATTGAAGAGGTTTACGACGATCACCGCAAGCTGGGCGACAGGCTTGCCGACAATATGGCGCGCTTTGGCGGCAGCTGGTATTTTCTTATTGGTTTCGGTTTGTTTCTGGCATTTTGGATATTCCTCAACACCGCCTTGTTTGCGGGTTGGATTTTTGATGCTTATCCCTTCATCTTCCTCAACCTGATGCTGTCTTGCGTAGCGGCCATTCAGGCTCCGGTGATTTTGATGAGCCAGCGCCGCGCTGAAGCGAAAGATCGCTTGCGCGCGGAAAGCGATTACCGCGTGAATTTGAAGGCCGAATTGGAAATCCGCCATTTGCATGAAAAGCTTGATTATCTGGTCAGCAAACAGTGGGAACGGCTTATGGAGATTCAACAGCTTCAATTGCAAACGTTGCAGGAGAGCCGCCCGAAATCACTCGTCAAAACGCTGAAGAAAAAGAAAAAGAAAAAGTTAGGTTCACCAGCTCCAGCGCTCGGCTAAAGTGAAATTATTTCAAAGCGGAAATGTGTTCCATAAAAATTGCCACAGCTTTTACACCTTCGGCTGTGAGCTCATAGACGCCGCGCGAGGTGTTTTGAAACCAGCCGTAATAATTATCGCGCATGATACCCGCAGCACGCTCAACCTTGGTGGCTTGGCGTAAAGCCGCAAGCTTAGTTGGGCCTTGGGCCTGCAGATGTGACAGGCAGCGCAACGCGTCTTGCTTATAGGCCGTCATCAATTTAGTGCCGCCGCTGCCGCCCAAGTTAGGATCGCCAGATCGCGCATTAAACTCTTTGACCAACTTTTGTTTACGACGGGCTGATTGGCGCGGCGCATAAGCTACCGGCTCCGCCAGCACTTGTATGCCACCCAATGTGCCGATGAGGATGAGGCCCAGCCCCAAGCGGCGGCAGAGTTTCACCGCCTCGCGTGGCAACCCCCGCTTTGGCTTGGCGATGGCCACATAAACATGTTCAGTTATGGCGAGACGGTCCACCGCTTGATAAATAAGTTGCAAGGTAAAGCCAAGTTTCAGTTCCACCACAAGCAGCGGAGCGCCCGATTTACGGGCTACAACATCGCAGGATTTGACCTCCGCCTTAACCTCATAGCCCTGACGTTCGAGGAAGGATTTGATGGAGGGATAAAGATCAGTTTCACGCATCAGGTAGAAATAACGCGATTCGCCTTCTTCTCACTCCGGTGTTGTCTCATGGAATTTGCTATAGTCGAGTGTCGTCAGCCCCCCTTCATCGGTTGTGAGAATATCGGCATAGCGACGGCCCCAGAGAACTTGGTGGTGTGTATAACTCTTGCGGGTGCGTAATTCTTGGGAGGCAGTGGCATCCATGCCGCGTATAGTGACGATGAATTGATAATCATCCTTGGCCAGGTCATCTGCCGTGAGGCCATATAGCTTGCTGCTGGTGTCAATCACATGGAATAAAGTCCAGCTTAAAATGAAGGCTGGATTTTGATTGCGGCCTAATTTCAATTCGTGAAAGCGGCGAAACCTCTGGCCTTCTTTGGATGGTTCAATGCGGATGAGCCACAGTTGCGCGTTGGCATCGGCAATATAGTTGTGCCGCGCATTGGCGATGCGCAGCATGAAATGGGTTTTGCCATCATGTTGCGCAACCACTGGATTGGCCGCAAAAAGAATGCGCGCGCGCGGGCGCGAAAACCGCGCAAAGATAACCCCAGTCAAAGCGGCGGTAAATAATAGAGCGACGAAGCCTTCGAGCGAATAGACCAAATGAGACCAGGTGGTGATTGGATACATTTCCCCAAATCCCACGGTGGTGAAAGCCTCAATGGAAAAAAAGAAAAGATTTAGAAAATGCGGCTCATCCAGTCTGCCTATACTGGCAGTGTCCATGGCATAGAGAACGGCAAAGAACAGATTTACACCAATGAACATGGCAAGTGTGCTGAACAAAAACCAGCCAAAACTTGCCGTCATGGCGCGATGATAAATATCACTCCAAAACTCAGTCTCGCCGCCTATCGTGCGGATATCGCGATCACCAAGGTGGATGGTACGTTCGCGTGGCCTCTTACTATGGTTATGGCTTTTTCGCGCCATAAATATCAGCCGCGCACGAGAGCAGAATACGCATCCATCAGGCTGCGGCTCATATTGCCGGGGGTGAATGTATAGGGGCCGATTTCCTTAACAGGTGTCACCTCGGCGGCTGAGCCCACGATGAAACATTCATTCATGCTGCTGAGTTCATCGGGCATGATGCGGCGTTCATTCACCGCCATGCCTTGTTTTTGAGCCACTTCAATTACAGTTTGGCGGGTGATGCCGTTGAGGAAGCAATC
>PLXI01000270.1 GCA_003151375.1 Hyphomicrobiales bacterium | reverse complement strand
CGAAATATCCACCACTGGGCCATCGTTCCTGGTGTGGCTATGCCATGTTGCAAGACTCAGGCAAATCGGCGGCAGATTATTTGAAAGAAGCAAACCGCGACACGCTGGTTTTTGCAATGATTGAAACACAAGAAGCCTTGGATGCTGTTGAAGAGATTGCCAGTGTGCCGGGGCTTGACGGGCTGTTCGTCGGGCCATCAGATTTGTCGATTGCGCTGTCTAAGGGGGCAGAGCTCAACCGTTTGAGTGCGGCCAATTTGGTGGCGATGAAAAAGATTGTTGCCGTGGCTCTCAAGCACAAGCTGGTGGCTGGCGCCTTTGCTGGCACGCCAGAACACATCAGCAAATATACTGCGATGGGTTATACNNTTCATGGCGGCAGTGACGGACAATGATGTGCTGAAGCTGGGTGTGCAGGCGGCATTAGAGTCTTAAACACTACCGCAATGAGGTGCCTGTTTGACGTGGGCACTTGAAATGTGGAATGTGGGGTAATGAAACTCTCATCCAGCCAAGCCCAGATTCTTGACCGCCTTGTCACCCTTGTTGAAGCCGCAGGGCCAATTGGCGCGCAAACCGACAAATATTTTACCAACACCAGCCGCATTGTCGCTTCGCATGAAAGTGCTGAGGTGACATATGCCGTGTTTATGCGCCGACGTGTTGTGGCCGCATTGGAGCCCGTTATTCGGTTGATCAATCATTTCGTCCCAGATGCAAAAGTAAAACGCTTTGTAGCAGAAGGCGAAGTTGTTCCATCCGAACAAAAGCTGATGGAAATTACCGGCTCAATGCAGAAGCTTTCGGAAATCGAAACGTTATTATTGCAGAAAACTGGCTTTCCCTGTGTGGCGGCCAACAATGCTTATGAAATGTGCTTGGCCATTCCATATGCGGCATTCATGGACATGCATGCGCGCCATGGTTCTGGCGCCGAGATGAATATCCTTGCTGCTTACGGCGCTAAGGTAGGCAGCGAAGCTGCACGCTCTGCCAACCGTGCCGTGAAGGGCTTTGTTGGTTCATCACAGGATTTGACTGCGCCATTCTTTGGCGCGAGCAATGGCATGGGTACCATGCCGCATGCCTTGATAGGTTATGCTGGTGGCGATGTTCTCGCCGCCATGAAATTGTTCAACCAAACCATGCCCGATGTGAAATCGCTCATCGCCCTTGTTGATTATACGGGGCATGAAATCGCCGATAGCTTGCGCTGTGCTGAATGGTTTTACAATGAAGCCAAGCTTGACCAAAAAGGCAAAAGCTTTGGTATCAGGTTGGACACGCATGGTGGCCGCTTCGCCGAGGGGTTAGACTATGAACGCTCGGTTGAAGTGGTGGGCGAGTGGCTGAAGGTGCGCGGCGAATACCCCATCGTTGAAACCGTTCTCGGTGGGCGAACGGTTCAGCTTGACCCTTCCAACATACTGATCGACAAAGTGCGGCGCATTTTATTCGGCAAGGGCGTTTCTGTTGCCTCTGTTATTCATGCAAGGCAATCTCTTGATCGGGCAGGGTTTAAAGCTGCCATGATCGTTGCCTCATCTGGCTTTGATCCACAAAAATGCCAGATTATGGGGGCGGCCAAAGCACCGGTTGACATGGTGGGTACGGGTTCATTTTTGCCAGCCACACTGAGTGAGACTTACGCCACCGCCGATATCATCAAATATAATGGCGAGGCACGGGTGAAAACCGGCCGCGAATTCTTGCTGTAATGCGCGGGTCGCGCCAGTTGAGCGGTTTGGGATTAACGCAATGATGATCATTATCTGCGATTAAACCTTTGTATAAAAGGTGTGAGTGCTTGCGCAAATCAGTTCGCTCTGCTTTGTTTTGCCGAAATAGGGGAGCTTTAAGTGATGCGTCGGATTCTATTGGGTGTCTTGGTGCTAACCAGTTTGGTTGTGGGCAATGTTGCGGCGCAAGCCCGCATCCGCAAGCACATCCTGCCATCCGAGCCACCCATTGTTATGGTCAATATATCTATTTCCCGCCAAACCCTCGATTTATCGGTGAATGGATGGCCTTCCGGCAACTGGCAGATTTCTTCTGCTGGTGTAGGCTATCACACACCGCGCGGCACATTTCATGTGCAGCGCATGGCCAAGGTTTGGTTCTCCAAGAAATATGACAATTCGCCCATGCCCAATTCACTATTCTTTGACGGCGGCATTGCCATTCACGGAACTTATCATATTAAGAATTTAGGTCGCCCCGTTTCGCATGGCTGTGTGCGCCTGCTTCCGCAAAATGCCGAGAAGCTTTTTGATTTAGCGAAGCAATATGGCCCTTCACGCGTGCAAATCACGGTATCCGACTAAGCCATGAGCCGCGTTGCGCTCATCACGGGTGGCGCGCAAGGCCTCGGTGCGGCGGCAGCCAAACGTCTGCTGAATGACGGTTTTACCGGTATATTGCTGTTAGACCGTAACGCAGAACGCTTGGCGCGTGAGGCGGCAGCGCTGTCCAAGTTGGGCAATATCAAAACATTGGCCTGCGATTTGGCAGATGCCGCAACGCCGGCCAACGCCATAGCAACATGTGTGCAAGAATTTGGCCGGATTGACCTGTTGTTTAATGCCGCGGGAAACACCGCGCGTGGGGCGATAAGCGATGTAAACTCATCAACTTATGAAGGCCTTTTCAATGTTAACGTGAAGGCGCCATTATCTTTGATGCAAGAAGCAGCCAAAGTGATGAAGCGGCAGAAATCTGGCACTATCATCAATGTCTCCTCGATGATTGCTTATGGTGGCAAGCCCTCACTTGCGGCCTATTCTGCCAGCAAGGCAGCGCTCAATGCACTCAGCAAACATGCGGCCCAGGAATTTGCTTGGGATGGAATTCGCACATTCGTCATTGCCTTGGGCTGGGCATTGACTGAGGGAGAGATTGCTGTGCAGGCAGCACTTGGCCTGCCTGCTGACTGGGCGCAGAGCAATGGCGCTGAAATGCCTTCCGGCCGGCTGATCTCACCTGAAGATATTGCCGATCTGGTGGCCTATCTGTGTTCGCCCTCAGCGCAAATGATGAATGGTGCGATCATTGATTTTGAGCAAATGCCACAGGGCATGTTTCGACAACATCCCGCGCTTAAATCTTCAGCCTAATTCCAGCAAATTGATTTCCGGCGGAGAGCCAAGGCGAATGGGCAAAGTGGAACAGCCCAAACCACCGGAAACAATCAGGTGTTTGGCGTCCTCAACGATGTGTCCGTAGAGGTAACGACGGCCATAGGCTGACGGCACATATAAGGCATGCCCCGCAATGCGCACTTGCCCGCCATGGGTGTGGCCAGACAGCGTGAGTGAAACCCGTTCTGGCATACGCGCAAACATGTCAGGCTCATGCGCCAGATGGATGATGGGCGCATCATCGGTGACTTGCGCCAAGGTGCCAGGCAGATCATCGCGGCCTTGAAAACCGCCCCCTTGCTTAAAGATTGCGATCATTGAATCCGTGCCCGACACCCAGAATGGCAGGCCATCTTTTATCAAACGCACAGCCTTATTGGTCAGCACCGGAATACCAACATCCTCAAAGGCGGTTTGAATGGCGGGTTTTCCTTTCCCGCTGCGCTGCAGGGCAAAGTCACCCCAATAGTCGTGATTGCCGTTGATCGAGTAAACCCCCACAGGCGCATGGAGCTTTGCGGCTGCTTGGGCAATTTCATCAACCGGGATATTGCTCGTGCGCAAGCGCATGCCGGTGATATAATCACCCAGCATAAAAATGATGTCTGGGTTCAAGGCCTGCGCCACTTCAATCACATGACGCCAGCGCGACACTGGAAACCACGGGTCAACCACATGCGGATCAGCGATCACCACGGCACGCAGTTTCAAACCCTTCGTCCACTTGGGCGGGGTGAAGGCATAAGCCGTGGTATTGAGCATCAGGCCAGCTTCGATCACCACGCCATAAGTTGCGGTGCCAAAACCAATTGCAGAAAAAGTGGCGAGACCTTTGAGAATTGTGCGGCGATTCATACGAGTTAGTTTGCCTATAACTATGGCGAAATTCAAACGGCCCGTTCGATTTTATCCGGCCAAGTCGTTAAAATACATTCACTTCATGAATTCAGTCGAACCGCAAGGTCTTGCGTTGGTCTCATCGTTGCGCAGTATCACTCGAATT
>PLXI01000105.1 GCA_003151375.1 Hyphomicrobiales bacterium | reverse complement strand
CGGCATGAGCACGGTTCCATCCAATTTTGTAACTGACTCGCAATCTACCGAAGCAGAGATTGAGAAAATAGCCGGTGCTGCCAGAGCCGCGACGCGTCGCCGCACGAGGATTGTGCGTTTAACCCAATTGGCAATCGTAGTTGCTTTGCTTGCAAATTGGGAAATATCCGCACGCTATGGCATCATTGATCCATTCTTCTTCGGTTCACCTCTTGGCATCGTTCAACGCCTTATTGAATGGGCGCAGGAAGGCACGGCATTCGGCTCACTGTGGTTTCAGATATGGGTGACAACTGAGGAAGCGTTGCTTGGATTCTTAGTTGGGGTGACTTCTGGAATTGTACTGGGCGTGGCTTTGGGCGAAGTGCCTTTTCTTGCTGATGTTTTTTCACCATTCATCAAGGCCGTTAATGCCCTACCCAGAATCGTATTGGGTTCAATTTTCGTAATGTGGCTAGGGCTCGGACTTCCGTCGAAAGTATTATTGGCGGCAGTGCTGGTGTTCTTTGTGGTGTTCTTCAATGCGTTTCAGGGCGTTCGCAGCGTTGACCGAAATTTTGTTGCCAATGCCCGTATCTTAGGCGCTTCTCGTCTGCAAGTCGTTTGGCATGTAGTCATCCCATCGGCAATGACTTGGATCATTGCCAGTCTCCACGTGGCGCTAGGTCTTGCCATTATTGGTGCGATCGTCGGCGAGTTTCTCGGTGCGCAATATGGCCTTGGGCTGGTTATTGCCACCGCACAAAACACCTTCGATGCAAATGGCGTTTTTGGCACAATGCTGATCATCGGTCTGCTTGCGGGAGGTGCGGAAGTTCTAATGGAATTACTTGAGAGGCAAATACTCGCCTGGCGGCCTCCTGCGCTTGCAGTAAGCAGTGCAAAAGGCCTTTGATCTAAATTGCAACTCGAAGCCAAGTTCGGCGGGGACAAGCCCCGCCAAACGAAGTTTTCTGTTACTGTAAATTCAGTGCACCAGTGAGATCGCCGATTGTGCCGGTGCCATTGGCCTTCATCGCGTCATCGCGCAGCTTTAGGCCGGGAAGCTGTGGAAGCTGCCAGCGGTTGGTAATGAAGCGCAGAATTGAAGTTGTGTCATATAGCGTGTGATCCACCGTTCCCATCTTAGCATAGGGCGAGATGATGAGCGTGGGCACGCGGTTGCCGGGACCCCAACGGTCGGCCTTTGGCGGGGCGACGTGATCCCACAAGCCGCCGTTTTCATCATAGGTGACGACGACAAGCATGTCTTTCCATTGCGGGCTTTTCTCAAGGTGGCTGATCACGTCTGCAATATGGGCATCACCTGAGGCTTCGCTGGCATAGCCGGGATGTTGGTTCAAGTTGCCTTGTGGTTTATAGAACGTCACAGTGGGCAGCGTGCCCGCGTCAATATCCGCAATGAAGCTTGTGCCATTCATGCCGCCATCACGCAGATGCTCAGCGCGCGCAGGTGTTCCGGGTGCGAGATTGGCAAAATAATTAAATGGCTGATGATGAAATTGGAAGATGGGCGCAGGGCCGCCGACATTGCCTTTCAGCGCTTCGCCAAAGGCACCGCCATACCACGCCCAGGTTATATTTTTGGTGTTCAGCTCATCGCCGATGTTGGTCTGCGTTTGCGGCGGCAGGGTGTTACCGTTTGCCCGGTCAGCGTAAAGTGGATCACCACCAGGGGCGGGCTTTACATAACTGGGCTGATAAGGCGGGGCCATGGTATTGACAGCAAAGCCATCAGGCGTGAGCGTGCCGTCATTGACAAATTTTGGTGGCCCTTGAAGTGCGGAAGCCGGACTGTCCGGCGCCACCTTCAGCGTTACACCATCATCCTCAACCACTGAGAGTTTATCCTTGGCAGGCGAATTGGCCGCATCGGGATAGATCGGCACGCAAGCGCAGGCCAACATAATGTGATTCATAAAAGAGCCACCAAAAGCGCCAAGGAAGAAGTGATCAGCCAACACATATTTTTGTGCCACCTTCCAAAGTGCGGTGGTTGAACCATCGTAATAGCCCATCACGGCACTGCCGCTATCTGCCCATGCCACGAACTTGTCGTTCTTGCCGCCATCTATCTGCATTTGCTCTTGATAGAAGCGGTGCCACATATCGCGCGTGGCAACAGAAGCTGGAAGATTAAAGCCATCTGGCGCATCGATCTGAAATGGCTTGTTGGGCAGATGCGCTGACTTTTCTTCGGTGATTTCTGGTGTTGCACCTTTAGCAGTCAATCCGCCCCAACTGGATGGCAATTCGGCCAACACTTTGCCATCACGGTCCAACTGTTGATATTCTTCAGGCTTCAGATTGGTCGTGCCTTCGGCACCTGGAAAAGCAGCATAAAGATTATCGAATGAACGATTTTCGGCATAGATCACGACCACGGTTTTGATTTTATCGAGACCCGCTTCTTGGGCAAAGGCGGATGCGGTGGTGAGTGCGGTTGCGGCGATGAATAATGTGGCGAGTTTTTTCATAACGGCCTTCCTGTTGTTTATTCTGGGATCTGACCTCGAAATATAACATTTGCATGAAGGGCACTGGCGCTTCTGCACAAACCAATTATGCTCATAAAAATCATGATGCGGCAATATGAGTTAGTTGAGCGGGTTCAGCGCTATGACCCACAGGCGGATGAGGATTTGCTCAACCGGGCCTATGTTTATGCAATGAAGGCCCATGGCACGCAAACCCGCGCTTCGGGCGAGGCCTATTTTAGCCACCCATTAGAAGTGGCCGCCATTCTCACCGATATGAAGCTGGATTCGGCAACCATAGCCGCGGCTTTGCTGCATGACACGGTGGAAGACACCGAGGCAACCCATGGTGAGATTGTTGATAAATTCGGCTTTGAAATTGCCGCCCTTGTTGATGGGCTGACCAAGATCAAGAAACTCGATGTGGTGACCAAGGAAGCCACGCAAGCGGAAAATTTGCGTAAACTTTTGTTGGCCATGGCCAAGGACGTAAGGGTGTTGCTGGTTAAGCTCGCGGACCGCCTGCACAACATGCGCACGCTTCATCATGTGAAGCCCGAAAAACGTCAGCGGATCGCGCAAGAAACTATGGAGATCTATGCGCCACTGGCTGGCCGCATGGGCATGCAATTGGTGCGCGAAGAGATGGAGGACATTGCCTTCAAAGTGCTTGATCCATCAACCGCCGAATTCATCAATGGACGGTTGGAGAGATTGCGCGCTGAAAGTGGCAGTATTCTGACCGAAATTGAAGGGGCCTTGCGACAGGCGTTGGAAGAACATGGCATCGCGGCTGAAGTGAGTGGTCGTGAGAAAAAGCCGTATTCAATTTACCGCAAGATGCAGCGCAAGCATTTATCACTGGATCAGTTGGCAGATATTTTCGGCTTTCGGGTTTTACTGGATAATGTTGATGAATGTTATCTCTCTCTTGGCGTTGTGCATCAAAAATGGTTTGCTGTGCCAGGCCGTTTCAAAGATTATATCTCTAGCCCAAAGGCAAATGATTATCGCTCTATTCACACCACGGTGATTGGCCCGCATTCGCAGCGCGTTGAGATGCAAATTCGCACGAAATCTATGCATGAAATTGCCGAGCGTGGCGTAGCAGCGCATGCTTTATACAAAGAGGGTGCGGGCTCAGCTTCCGCGGTTGAAGATTCAAGTGCATATAAATGGCTCAGACATTTGGTGGAGACATTGCAAGAAGGTGAAAGCCCGAAAGAATTTCTCGAACATACGAGGCTGGAATTATTCCATGATCAGGTGTTCTGCTTCACTCCCAAGGGTAAGTTGATTGCTTTGCCGCGCGGTGCAACGCCGATTGATTTTGCCTATGCTTTGCATACTTCGATTGGCGATAGCTGCGTGGGCTGCAAGATCAATGGCCGCACGGCAGCTTTGGTGACCAAACTCGAAAATGGCGATGAAGTGGTGATCATCCGCTCTGATGCTGCTTCGCCACCGCCGGCATGGGAAGCCATTGTGGTGACTGGCAAAGCCAAGTCTGCAATACGACGCGCCACCAGAGCGGATATTCGCAAGCAATATGCCCATATCGGGCGGGAGTTGGTTGAAAAGCTTTTGGCGCGCCAGAAGTTGGAGCTCAATGAGAAAGAGGCCGTTGCCGCTGTGCCGCGGCTGGGCCATAAAAACTTGGATGATGCCTTGGCTGCCATTGGGCGCGGAGATCTTTCCGCCAATGACTTGGCCAAGGCCATGGGCCTTGAGATTGAAGCTAAAAATCTGCGCGGGCTTAGAAAACGCAATAGCAAGGAGTCTGATGGTAAATTCTCTTTGCCTGTGCGCGGCGCTGCCGCAGGCATGGCGATGAAAATCCATGCCGCCACAGGTGCTGTTCCAGGCGAGCGTATCGTGGGGATTGTAACCCCCGGCGAGGGCATTACGATTTATCCCATCTATGCTGATGCCCTAGAACAATTTGACCAAGAACCCGATAGATGGGTGGATTTGGCCTGGGGTGTGGCCGAAGAGGGCCAACGCTTTCCAGCGCGCATTGCCATCAACATCGCCAATGAAGTTGGTGCTCTCGCGCAGGTGACGCAAGTGATTGGCGAACATGGCAGCAATATTGATGAGCTCACTTTGCACGCGCACCACGGGGTTCGGGATTTTTATGATCTGGTGATTTTGTTGGAAGTGACTGACATCCGCCATTTGAATGTGATTATGAATGAGCTAAAGGCCAAGCCATTGGTTTCAGATGTAAGCAGGGTGACGGGATGAGCGCATTGACGCATGAACAAGTGTTGGATGAATTTCGCGCAGCTGGCGCTTTGTTAGAAGGCCATTTCATTCTTTCATCGGGCCTGCATTCTTCACGCTATTTGCAATGCGCCCGCGTTTTAATGGAACCGGCGCGTGCAGCGCGTTTATGTGAGGCACTGGCTGAGAAAGTGCGCGGTGGTGGCCATGGCAAAATTGATCTGGTTGCTTCGCCTGCCATGGGCGGTGTTGTGGTGGGCTATGAAATGGCGCGCCAACTTGGCGTGCCTTCAATTTTCTTTGAGCGAGTAGATGGCAAGTTGGCTTTGCGCCGCGGCTTTAACATACCCAAGGGTGCGAGAGTTTTGATGGTTGAAGATATTGTCACCACCGGGCTTTCATCGCGTGAATGTATTGAGGGCATCAGCGAGGAGGGCGGGGTGACGGTTGCTGCTGCCTGTCTCATCAATCGCTCTGGCGGCAAAGCTGATGTGGGTGTTCCCCTTTACGCACTGACTTCACTTGATGTGCCGACTTATGCGGTGGATCAGTTGCCGCCTGAATTGGCTGCCATTCCCGCCACTAAGCCGGGCAGCAGAGGCATGAAGAAATGATCATCGGCATCGGCAATGACATTGTCGATATCCGCCGCATTGAGAAAGCGCTGGAACGTTGGGGCGCGCGCTTCACACAGCGGAGTTTCACCGTGATTGAACAACGCAAATCCGACGGCAGGGCCATGCGAGCTGCATCTTATGCAAAACGTTTTTGTGCCAAAGAGGCTTGTTCTAAGGCTTTGGGCACTGGCTTTTCACACGGCGTTTTCATGAAAGACTTAGGTGTGGTGAATGAGCCTTCTGGCAAGCCCACCATGGTGTTGACTGGCGGTGCTGCAAAAATGTTGGCACGCTTGACACCCGTTGGCAAAATGGCGCGCATTCATCTGACCATCACCGATGAATATCCCTACGCCCAGGCAATTGTGATGATTGAGGCATTGTAAGTTTTAGTCATGAGAGGCACGCATGCCATTAAAGCGGCTTATTGCGCTGCCAATTGCTTGCCCCTATAGCAACTTGCAAAAGGAGGGCTGCTTTGGCAGCCTTAAAACTATGAGCGAGAAGATATCAGTGTCAGATAACAAGTCAGCCCTCGGTGAAATTTGGGAAACCGGCAAAGTCATCATTCAGGCTTTGGCAATTGCCTTTGTGGTTCGGTTGTTTTTGTTCCAACCTTTTAATATCCCTTCTGCATCAATGTATCCAACTTTGAACATTGGTGATTATCTTTTTGTTTCAAAGCTTTCGTATGGTTATGGAAAGTATAGCTTTAATTTCCAATTCTCCGGGTTTTCCAGCGAACCGATCATCAAATGCTGTTCGTTTGTGGATTTTCCGGGCCGCAAAGTGTTTTCCGGCTTGCCTGAGCGCGGCGATGTGGCGGTGTTCAAATATCCTGGTGATCTCAGCATCGATTATATCAAGCGGGTGATTGGCCTGCCGGGTGACCGAATCCAGATGAAGCAAGGCATACTTTTCATCAATGGCGTTGCCGTAAAGAAGGAACGCATTGAGGATTATATTGATCCAAACCGCAATGCCAGCCCCGAAAGCCCCGGCGGCCCACCAGCTGTAGCACAATACCGCGAAACCCTGCCGAATGGGGTTCAATATAACGTGCTCAACTATGGTGATTATCATGAGTTTCCGCAAGACAACACCGATGAATATGTTGTGCCTGCAGAGCACTATTTTATGATGGGCGACAACCGTGACAATTCCGCCGATAGCCGCTTTCTCAATGGGGTGGGCTATGTGCCGATTGAGAATTTTGTGGGCAAGGCCAATATCATGTTCTTTTCCTTCAAGCCCGAGGCTTCACTTTTTCGACCATGGGATTGGCCGTTTGAAATCCGCTGGTCGCGCTTTTTCAATTGGGTTCATTGATGCGGCTTTTGCATGGCCGAGAATGATCCTCTCGAGTCTCTGCTGGGCCATGTGTTTGCCGATCCTGCATTACTAGATGCAGCCCTTACACACGGCAGCAGTCAAACTGCGACTGGTGATTATCAGCGTTTGGAATTTCTGGGCGACAGAGTGTTGAGTCTTGTGATTGCTGAAGCGCTTTACCACCGTTTTCCGCAGGAGAAAGAGGGCCCCATGGCGGCGCGGCTGTCGCTTTTGGTGAGGGCTGAGGCCTGTGCTTATGTGGGTGAGCGTTTACAACTTGGGCGCTTTATCAAGGTTGGCACAGTGGAAAAGCGCAAGGGCGTTCAAAACATGGCCTCTGTTGTGGCCGATGTGATTGAGGCCATTATCGGTGCGCTCTATATTGAGGCCGGCTATGCCAAGACACGCGACTTTGTATTACAGGCGTGGAATGAATTGCTGGTTAAAGAACCAACAAGCCTCAAAGATGCCAAAACTTTTGTTCAAGAATGGGCCTTGGCGCGGGCATTGGCTTTGCCTCAATATGCAGAGGTAGGCCGCGCAGGGCCGCAACACGCACCGGTTTTCAGCATTGCGCTGAGGGTTGGTGAATTTGCGCCAGCGGCGGGACGCGGTGGTTCCAAACAACAAGCTGAGATGGACGCAGCACAGAATTTTATCACGCGGGAGGGATTGCGTTGATGGTCGAAACAGAGAAGCGCTGTGGCTTTGCCGCAATTATTGGCGCACCCAACGCGGGCAAATCCACCTTGGTGAATAAGTTGGTGGGGGCAAAGATTTCCATTGTCTCCCACAAGGTGCAAACCACGCGGGCGCGCATCCGCGCGATTTATATGAGTGGTATGTCGCAAGTTGTGTTGGTTGATACACCCGGCATATTCAAACCGCGCCGCAAACTTGATGAAGCAATGGTGGGCAATGCTTGGGGCGGGGCCACCGAAGCTGATGCCGTTTTGTTGATTGTGGATGCAAGACGTGGCGCAGATGAAGAGGTTCACGCGATTATCGAAACCTTCAAAGCGCAGCACATCAAGGCCATTCTGGTGATCAACAAAATTGATTTACTGTTGGCCGAGAAACTCTTGGCGATCTCACAAGAACTGAATGAGCTTTATTCATTTACCGAGACTTTTATGGTGAGTGCGGTGACAGGTTCAGGCGTTGAAAAATTGGGAGAGCGGCTGGCAACATTGATGCCTTTGGGGCCTTGGCTTTATCCAGAAGACCAAACGGCCGATGTTCACTTGCGTTTTATTGCTTCTGAAATCACCCGCGAGAAAATCTATGAGCGGCTGCATGAAGAGCTGCCTTATTCCTCAACTGTTGAAACCGAGGCATGGGAAGAGCAGAAGAATGGCTCGGTAAAAATCTCGCAAACCATCTTCGTTGAGCGTGATGGACAAAAGGCCATTGTGCTGGGCAAGGGGGGTGCACAAATCAAGTTGCTGGGGCAGTTGGCGCGTGCTGAAATGGAAGAATCATTCGCGCGCAAAGTGCATCTGTTTCTCTTCGTCAAAGTACGTGAGAACTGGGCGCAAGATCCTGAACGCTTACGGATGATGGGGTTGGAGATTTAGGCAAAAATGGAATGGCGCGATGAGGGTGTGGTGATTGGGGTGCGCGCCCATGGCGAGACATCTGCCATTGCCGAAATCCTCACCGCTGAACACGGCCGCTGCCTTGGCATGGTGAGGGGCGGCCGCTCACGCCACATGCGGCCAGTGTTGCAGCCTGGCAATCTGGTGATGGTGACTTGGCGCGCCAGACTTGAAGAACATATGGGCGCTTATGTGCTGGAGCCATTAAGCCTGAAGGCTGGCTTCATACTGGCGCATCCGTTGCGCCTTGCTGGCATGAACACTTTAATGGGGCTGGCGCAAATGTTGCCGGAACGTGAACCGCACCGCAGGCTTTATGATGCCGCCCATGTGGTGCTATCACAAATGGAAGATGACGCGGTTTGGCCAGCTTTATTAGTGCGCTGGGAATTGGGCTTGCTGGATGAGCTTGGCTTTGGGCTTGATTTGTCACGCTGTGCATCCACCGGGCAGGAGGGTGATCTGGCCTATGTTTCCCCGCGCACCGGCCGAGCCGTTTCAAAGGCGGCAGGCCTGCCTTATCATGAGCGATTGTTTCACTTGCCCGCATTTTTGAATGGCGCGCAAGGGTTTGCGGTGAATGATGTGCTGGAAGGCTTCAAGCTGTCTGGCTTTTTCTTAGAGCGCCATATTTATGGACCGAGGCAAATTGCATTACCATCAGCGCGGGCCTGGCTATGTGACAGCTTGAAAGAGCGACTTGCGGCATGATCGGTCGGTTAAACCATGTGGCTCTAGTGGTGCCGGATTTGGCCAAGGCCGCCATGGCCTATCGCCAGCACCTTGGTGCCGCGGTTTCGCAGCCTCTGGCTTTGCCCGAGCATGGGGTTACGGTGGTGTTCATTGAACTTCCCAATACCAAGATCGAATTGCTGGAACCTTTGGGCGAAGATTCAATGATCAAGCGGTTTTTGGAGAAGAACCCATCAGGCGGGATGCATCATATCTGTTATGAGGTGGATGACATCATAGCGGTGCGAGACAAGTTGAAAGCCGGAGGCGCGCGGGTGTTGGGCGATGACAATCCAAAAATCGGCGCACATGGTAAGCCGGTGTTGTTTCTGCATCCGAAAGATTTTTTTGGAACATTGATTGAGTTGGAACAGGCATGAACATCGGCACTATCATGGCGATCTATTTTGTGACCTGGTGGGTGACCTTATTTATGGTTCTGCCCTTTGGTGTAAAAAATGCCGACGAGGCGGGTGTGACGGTCGAAAAAGGCCATGAGCGCGGCGCGCCAGTGGCTACACGTCTGTTGGTTAAGGCGGCGATCAATACAGTGCTGGCGGCCGTCATCACCGCCGGTTTCGTTTGGGGAGCGCATAGCAATTTATTTGGTATTTAGCGCTGCTTTTTATTTTCAATCTGCGGGGCCTGCGGGTAGCGCGATTGCAGATCGCGCTCGGTCACACTCATGTGATTGCGCGTATATTGTTTTGAGGCATCGCGCAGCGGCTGAAAATCCCACGGGAAATGTGCGCCATTTTTCATCGCTTCAAACATCATCAATCGGGCTTGTTGGCTTTGCAGAACCTGTCGGTGAACATGAGGAATGTTGAATTTNNATTGGCTTCAGTTTCGACACGGAATTTTCTGGCCAATGGATGCGTGGCGGCCAAATTATTCAACTCATTGGGGTCGTCAGTCAGATTGAATAGTTGATCCGGGTCGGTCGGCGTATGGATAAATTTCCACGGCCCACGGCGCAGCATATACATTGGAGCAACTGCACCCTCGGCCAGATATTCGCCCCAGGCCGTGGCATCAGGATTTTCATGAGCACCGTGCAGCAAGGGCAGTAGGGAGCGGCCATCCACTGGCGTTGCAAGTTCTTGAGTGCCACTCACTGCTGACAGCGTGGGCATGATATCGGCCAGTGAAACAGGTTCATTCACACGGCGTGATTTGAAATCTTTCGGATGCCAGATGATCAGTGGCACATGGGATGACGGTTCGAGGTAGCTCATCTTATACCAGAGGCCGCGCTCACCCAAAAAGTCGCCGTGGTCCGAAGTGAAAACAATCACAGTGTTGTCGAGTTGGCCTAAGGCGCGCAAAGTTTCAATGAGTTGGCCAATCAGATCATCAATATAGGAAATGTTGGCGTAATAGCCGTGGCGGGCGGCGCGGATATCGGCTTCAGTGACTTTGTAATCATCCATCGCACTCACATCGTAAAGGCGCTGCGAATGGGCATCGAGTTTCTCGCGCGGCATGTGTGGCACGGAGGGAAGATCAATTTCTGCATCTGTGTATAAATCCCAAAACGCCTTGCGCGCCGCATAGGGATCATGCGGATGGGTGAAGCTGACGGCCATAGCGAAAGGTTTTTCGGGCGTGAAGCGGGCATAGTCGTATAATTTGCGCTTGGCTTGGAACAGCACATCATCATCAAATTCCAGTTGATTGGAAATCTCAGCTATGCCGGGCTGCAAAACTGACGTCATGTTATGATACCACCAGTCGATGCGGGTCTGCTTTAAGCGCCAATCCGGTGTCCAACCGAAATCGGCGGGATAGATATCTGTCGTCAGCCGCTGTTCCAAACCATGCAGCTGGTCTGGCCCCACAAAATGCATTTTGCCTGATAAGCAAGTTTGATAGCCATTGAGCCTAAGATAATGCGCCCATGTGGGAATGGCCGAAGGAAACTCGGCCGCATTGTCATAAACGCCAGCGCGCGAGGGCAGGAGCCCATTCATTATGGTGGCACGCGCTGGCGCACACAGCGGTGACGTCGAATAGCAATTTTCAAACACCAATNNTGGTCGGCCATAATGAAGAGGATATTGGGTTTTGGTGAATTGACCACTATATTGTCCTCATGAAAACGCTGCTGCTGCTTCTGATCAGGTTCTATCAGCTAACACTATCATCTGTCATGGGGCGGACGTGCAGATTTTTGCCAACCTGCTCAGACTATGCCGTTGAGGCCATTCAGAAACATGGCGTCATCTGTGGCGGGTGGCTGGGCATAAAGCGCATCGCGCGTTGCCAACCATGGGGAGGCGACGGTTATGACCCGGTGCCAGACCAATGTTCCTGCTGTGGCAAAATAAAAGGGCCGGAGAAAATCCGGCCCTGAAACCTGCAATGCTATGTAAGATTAGAATGCCCAGATAGCGGCGGCTTTAACTTCATGTTCGCCGCCCCAATTCCAATCCACGTTACAAACACCTCCACAAGTGCTGTAGTTTGTGTTGGCGAACTGGGTGTAGAGATATTCCATACGTACACGGAAATGATCACTCACTGCGTGTTCCATACCCGCACCGACTGTCCAACCAAATTGGTTTGCGGTGAGATGGCTTGGAGTTGGGCCTGCAATGCCGTTAAGTTCGCCTTGCGCAAAGGCACCACCGGCGGTGA
Source organism: Hyphomicrobiales bacterium (assembly GCA_003151375.1). GTDB lineage: Bacteria > Pseudomonadota > Alphaproteobacteria > Rhizobiales > Aestuariivirgaceae > Aestuariivirga. Next base: position 1,994 of record PLXI01000105.1, on the reverse strand, counting down.
GATAAAACAGGTTGTTATCCATCGCCCAACCAGCACGGCCGCGCACGGTTGCGAGGTAATTGACGTTGAAGCGAAAATCAGCCCCCGGCAGAGTATTGCGCACGATATCGGACGTGGTGCCTAAATCGGCTTCGGCACCCACTACGAATTGATCAAACTGATAGTTATAGCCCATCAAGGCGCCGCCTTTGAAGCCGCAGCCGCCGTTGCTCCAATCAAGGCCTGTGCCGTTATCATGGAGCGAGCCTCTGCCATCAAGGCAAGCGAGGCCAACCCAACCGCCAGCATAAACGCCACTCCAATCATATTGTGCTGGGCGTAGCTCCACCACTGGTGGCGCAGGCGCGTCTGCCGCAAAGGCCTCGCCCAGAGGGGCCACGATGGTGAGTGAGGCAAGCAACGCGATAGAAACTCTGGATATAATCTTCATAGGAACACCTTTCTTAACAAACAAACACACAATTCTGTGGCTGATAATGCATTGGTAACGTTAATGGCTGGTTAGAAAAGCTTTACCGAACAGTTAAAATTGTAAATTTCTTGGCCTTGACGCAGGTTTTTTAGCAGGGCAATTCAAGGCTTCAATGATTTGGCCTACCCGGGCAGTAGCCGGGACTGGGCAGAAAGGACCTAAATGATTACGCTCACATTCCCCGATGGCGCTAAGCGCGAAGTTGAAGCCGGGGTTTCTGCTGCACAAGTTGCGGCTTCCATTTCCAAGTCCCTCGAAAAGAAAGCTGTGGCCGCTATAGTCAATGGCCAGCTTGTTGATTTGGCCGATCCAATTATGGGCGATGCCACATTACAGATTGTGACGCGCGAAGATGAGCGAGCACTTGAGCTCATCCGCCATGATGCCGCGCATGTATTGGCGGAAGCTGTGCAAGAATTACATCCCGGCACGCAAGTGACGATTGGGCCGGTGATTGAGAATGGTTTTTATTACGACTTCTTCCGCAATGAACCTTTCACCACTGCGGATTTTGCGCCCATCGAAAAAAAAATGCGTGAGATCATCGCGCGCGATAAGCCATTCACAAAATCCACCAAGACACGCGAAGATGCGAAAGCATTTTTTCGCGCCAAGGGCGAAAACTTTAAAGTGGAATTGGTGGATACCATTCCCGGCAATGAAGACATCAAGTTCTATGATCAGGGCGGCTGGATAGATTTATGCCGCGGCCCGCATATGACGAGCACGGGTAAGATCGGCAACGCCTTTAAGCTGATGAAAGTGGCTGGGGCTTATTGGCGTGGCGATTCAAAGAACCCGATGTTGACGCGCATTTATGCGACCGCTTGGGCCAATGACAAAGATTTGCAAGCCTATGTCACTGCTTTGGAAGAAGCTGAAAAGCGTGACCACCGCAAATTGGGTCGTGAGATGGACTTGTTCCATTTCCAAGAAGAAGGCCCGGGCGTGGTGTTCTGGCACCCTAAGGGCTGGACGATTTTCCAGCAGTTGATTGCTTATATGCGCCGTCGTCTGACTAAGCTTGGCTATCAAGAAGTGAATGCGCCACAGCTTTTGGATAAGAGCTTGTGGGAAACGTCCGGCCATTGGGGCTGGTATAAAGAAGCGATGTTTGGCGCAACGCCTGCTGGTGCAGAAGCTGAAGATGGTGACCGTATCTATGCTCTGAAGCCGATGAATTGCCCAGGCCATGTGCAGATTTTCAAACACGGTTTGCGTTCTTATCGTGAGTTGCCGATGCGGTTGGCGGAATTTGGCGCGGTGCATCGTTATGAGCCATCAGGCGCGCTGCATGGCTTGATGCGTGTGCGCGGCTTCACGCAAGATGATGCGCATATTTTCTGCACGCCGGNNCTTGTGGTGAAGCTTTCCACACGGCCTGAAAAGCGCGTGGGCACGGATGCGGATTGGGATCGTGCCGAGGCGATCATGTCTGATGTGCTGGAGCAGATCTCAGCAGAGAGCGGCGGCAAGATCAAAACCTCAATCAATCCGGGCGAGGGCGCTTTTTACGGCCCCA
>PLXI01000152.1 GCA_003151375.1 Hyphomicrobiales bacterium | reverse complement strand
TGGCAGCTGGTGAACACAGCATTGTAGCCATGGAAAGTGATGGCAAACAAACGGTAGGCATGGATGCGCCAAGCACCGTTGAGGTTGCTGCGGCCGCTCCACCACCACCTCCAGCCGCTGTTGTTGCCCCACCGCCTCCTGTGCCACCACCAGCTGCGGCCACCGCCGATAATGTTGCTGCAACGGTTGATCGCCCAACAGTCACCGGAACTTGGCCTGTGGGCAATGGCAACACATATCAACTGGAACTCGATGGTGTTACCCACACGCTTGGCAAAGACACCGATTTGCTTTCCGGAACCGATGGCAAATGGACGCTGACCCCTGCCAAGCCATTGGTCAACGGCACTTATGACGTGATTATGAAAGTCACTGGCGCTGATGGTCAGTCAACCACATCAGTGAGCAAAGGTGCCGTTGTAATAAATGTGCCACCACCGGCACCAGCGCCACCACCTGAAAGGCCTTATGATTGCGGTGCAGCACTTGCGACAACCGCTGCGGCTTACCCAGTGCGATTCGCATTTGATCATTCGGATCTGGCTGATGAATATCCAATGAACGTTAGCCACTATGCGGATATTCTAAATGATCCGCGTTGCAAAGCCATCCACATGCAGGTGACAGGTCATGCCGATAATATCGGTTCTGATGCCTATAATTTAGCCTTGAGTGAACGCCGCGCCAGCACTGTTGCGGCCCTGCTTGGCAAAGACGGAGTTGACGGTTCACGTATCTCTACGCTGGGCGTTGGCAAAACCAAACCACTTGATCCGGCAAATACCAAAGATGCGCGCGCAAAAAACCGCCGCGCTGAATTCAACGCTCAATAAGCGAGGACAAGAAAATGAATGAGTTCTTCAATTGGAATGACACCCTGATTTTGTGGCAATACCAATGGTTCTGGCTTCTGTTCGCTTTCGTCATTGGCCTGGTCATCGGCTATCGATTTAACACTTGGAAAATTTCATAGGGGCACAACGCCATGTCGCATTATTTGATTGAATTGGCCGTCTGGCTTTTGGCCGCTTACGCTGTGGGTTGTCTGGTGGGCTGGTTCTTGCGTAATTTAAGCAAAGGCCCCGCACCTGCGGCAACGCTGGCAAGTGCTCCGCTTGTTGCCCCCAAGGTGGCACCCAAGGTTATGGCTGCACCAACGCCAGCGCCTGCGGTTCGCGCCGCCGCACCTGCTAGTGCATCCACCACAATGGAACGCCCCAAGGGCATTGCAGCCGCACGCGGAGGCAAGGCCGACAACTTGCAGCGCATTTCAGGTGTTGGCCCCAAGAATGAAAAAATCTTACATACACTGGGCTTTTTTCACTTTGACCAGATCGCTAACTGGACGCCAAAGGAGCAAGCTTGGGTGGACGATCATCTGAAGTTCCAAGGCCGCATCATCCGCGAAGAATGGGTGAACCAAGCCAGCCTACTGGCCGCAGGTAAGGATTNNTTGAAAAGGAATACGGCACCGGAGGCTTAAAGGGCCAGGATGGCAAAACCCATTCAGGCACCCACACGCGCCACACTGACAATTAATAATTTTAAATTGCAAAAACTAAAGGGCTCAGATTTTCTGGGCCCTTTTATTTGTGTTAAAACTCGGATCAATTCGCCTGTGCGCCGTAAAATCCTGCAGGCCTAACTGTGCTCGCGGTGGCCACATCATCAGGTTGTCCGCGTTTTAGATCAGCACTCATCGGCCTCACGCTTGAAGGCTCTAAGCGTGAGCGATAAATGTGCAGATTCTGCAAAACTTTTTGCACATATTGCCGTGTTTCGTTGAACGGAATACATTCCACAAAGTCAATAGGATCAACGCGTCCGCCGCGCGGATCACCGAAATAACTCACCCACTCGTTTGAGCGGCGAGGGCCCGCATTATAAGCGATCAATGTGAGCACATATGAACCACTGAACTTGTCCACCATATTGGCAAGGAATGCTGAACCGAGTTGAACGTTATAAGCAGGTTCCTTCAAACGCCCCGCCGAATACACAATGCCGACTTGCTTGGCCACAAGTCGCGCAGTTGAAGGCATCAATTGCATGAGGCCTTGCGCACCAACGCTTGAGCCTGCATCGGGGTCAAATTCACTCTCTTGCCTTGATAGTGCAAACACCAGAGGTTTCTCAACGCCTTTGCCAACTTGATTCCAATTTGGCAGACCCAACACCGGATAAGACCAAGCATCCAGATCATATCCGCGCAGACTTGTCGCCTTGGCAAAACGCACGGCCCAAGCCGTGCCGCCAAGCTGTGCAATATCACTGGCCAAGGCATTGAGATGACCAAGATCATTGTAGCGCTCTGCCAATGGCATCAGGAAAATGTTGATTTTGTTTTTGCCGCCAGCTTGCGCCATCAAACCCATGGCACGCAATAATTCATCATTTTGAATTTCGTTTTTTGCGGCCGTCGAAACGCCAATGGAAGCGATTTCCTCAGGCATTGAGCCACGGCCAATTTCCTCACGCGCCAACTGGCCATAATAAACCGATGTGTGCTTCGCCGAAACGGCGTAGGCAGCACGCGCTGCGGCCTTGTCGCCAAGAGCTGCTTGAGCGCGACCAATCCAATAGAAGGCTCGTGCTAAGTCAGTGCCGGTCACTGCGAGTGATTGTAATTTCCGAAAATGCGGCAGGGCGGCTGAAGCATCATTCAGATATCGCAAGGCCACCCAGCCTGCCAGAAACTCACATTCGGACATGCCATCGCCTGAAGCCAGTCCGTGATTTTTGGCAATGATATAAGCAGCTCTATAGTTGGCAGATTGCAGCGGGCCAACTGAGCGACGAACAATGATGCGGCGTTCTTCGAACCAAGCATCGGCATTACCCATGGCTTCGGGATTTGCCGGAACAGAAGCAAAAATGTTACGCACCTTGTCGTAGTTTTCGTTCCAGCGGTAATAGCGCGCCAAAACGTAAAGCATAGCCATTTCACCACGCAGCGCGGGGGCAAGCTGGCCATAGGCATGAGGGGCGCTTCCGTCATAGCCAATTAAGCCACGCGCTGCCTTTGCAGCATTGCGGTAATCACCTGAAAGAAACCGTGCGGCATGCTCTTCAGCGCGTGCGCCGGCTTGTGCAAAGATTAATTGCCAAAGCCTTGCTTTGTGCAATTCAGTTGTAAGATACTTGGAAAATTCGTTGGCAGCGGAACTTTCCAGGGTTGCTGGCATATCTGGATCAAGCCAACCTTGCTTCAGCCATTTGTTGGCCGAAGCATTATCACCAGTGGCGTAAGAAGCCCGCGCCATGGCCAGCGCACCATGCGCGGTTGTTGGCGGCCTATCCGCGAAATAGCTCAGGATGGTTTGCGTGGGCTCGGTGGTTTCATATAACGCCTGCTCAACGCGGCGCCGCAATGTTTCGCGCAATGGCCAACCCGGCGCTACAGTCAAAAAGTTTGAGATACGCGCATAGCCAGCCTCAGCTGGCTTGTCCTTCAGATATAACATTTCAACCAATTTGATGGCAGCCGTGTCACCCGATTGCGTAGCCAGCGGAATGGCCGCATTGTAATTTCCGGCCAATGCAAAACGAACCGCATCAACTGCAGGGCTTGAGGCTGGTGCCAAAGCCACAGCCTGTGCCGACATCGAGACAGGTGAGGCTGCCAATGCTGCCAGCCAACCCATGCTCGTCAATAGTTTGCGGCGCGACACATCCTTAGACATTAATTCGAATCCAATCTTATCAACTGCCGTTGCTACCTAATTAAGTCGGTTCTGTGAAAGCCATTCTTGCTGTTCTGGCAGATGCGGACTATCTTGCCCGCTCAACCCATGGCCGATACTTATTCGTGCTATGGTTTATGATATCTTAATTTTGAGGTTCGCTGTGAAGTTTCAAGGTTCTATCCCCGCGTTGATTACACCCATCAAGAACGGCTCGTTCGACGAGGCGGCCTTTCGCAAATTCGTCGGCTGGCAGTTGAAAGAGGGTACACACGGCCTTGTGCCAGTTGGCACAACTGGAGAAAGCCCAACGCTGACGCCTGAAGAACATAAGGCGGTGGTGCGCATTTGTGTGGAAGAAGCCAAGGGCAAAGGCTTTGTCATTGCGGGCGCTGGCTCTAACAACACCGCTGAGGCGATTGAATATACCCATCATGCCAAGGATGCCGGCGCAGACGCTGCCCTTGTGGTGGTGCCTTACTACAACAAGCCAACCCAAGAAGGCATTTATGCCCACTATGCGGCTATTGCCAAGTCCGTTGCTATTCCTATTTTTGTTTACAATGTGCCGGGCCGCACGGTGACCAGCATATCGGTTGAAACCATGGCGCGGCTGGCACATGATTTCAAAAACATTGTGGGCATTAAGGATGCAACGTCTGATCTCAGCAGACCTTCGCGCCAACGTCTGCTCTCCGGTACTGATTTCATCCAGCTGTCAGGGGAGGATGCCTCGTCCTTGGGCTTTAACGCTCATGGTGGCGTGGGGGCCATTTCAGTTACTGCTAATGCGGCACCTAAGCTTTGTGCGCAATTGCAGGAAGCAACTTTGCGCGGTGATTTTGCCGCCGCATTGAAATTGCAAGACCGGTTGATGCCACTGCATCATGCGATGTTCCTTGAACCAAGCCCAGGCCCAGTGAAGTATGCTGTCAGCTTGCTCGGACTGTGTGAGCCGGATGTGCGTCTACCAATTCTGCAAGTTACAGAGCCCACAAAAATTGCCGTTAAAGCCGCGATGGTTCACGCCGGGCTTCTCAACTGACATGTCCAAAAAAGCCGGCGGAGCCAAGGCTGCGCGCAAGCAAGTTGGTATCAAGGTTGTAGCGGATAACCGCCGCGCCCGTTTTGATTATGAGCTGTTGCAAAAATTTGAAGCGGGCATAGAACTCGTGGGCAGCGAAGTGAAATCTTTGCGCGTTGGCCAGATCAATCTGGCTGAGGCCTACGCCGCCATGAAAGGCGAAGAGCTTTTTCTGCTCAATTCCAATGTGCCAGAATATCGTGAAGCTAACCGCTTCAATCATGAACCAAAACGTCCGCGCAAACTCTTGCTTCACGCCAAAGAAATTAAACGTTTGTCAGTTGGTGTGTTGCGTGAGGGCCTCACCATTGTGCCGATTAAAATGTTCTTCAATCCGCGCGGTCGTGTGAAAGTTGATATCGCCTTAGCCAAGGGCAAGACCAAGGGTGACAAACGTGAAACAACAAAAGAGCGCGATTGGAACCGTGAGAAGAGCAGGGTGCTGCGCGAAAATTCATGATCGTTATTGCGCTCGGCAGCAATTTGGATGGGCCTTGGGGCTCACCTCGCCAAGCCGTGATGAAGGCCTTGGTAGAGTTGAACCGATTTCCTTTGAGGCTGAAGAAAAGCTCAAGCCTCATCATCACTAAACCCTATGGTGTGGTGAACCAGCCCGATTTCGTCAATGCCGTGGCATGGATTGAAACAGCTTTATCGCCAGAAGCCTTGATGGCCAAATTGCACGCCATCGAACGGGCTGCTGGCCGGCGCCGCAGAAAACGGTGGGGGCCCCGTTGCCTGGACCTTGATCTCTTGGATTATCATGGGCTTATACGCAGTGGTGCAAGAAACACATTAAAGCCGCTGCGCCTGCCACATCCCGGCATTGCAGAGCGACGATTTGTATTGGCTCCGATGCTTGAGGTTGCTCCCTCTTGGCACCACCCCATCACACATCTAACCGCAAACGACATGCTGAAGAAACTGCGTNNCGTTAAAAATGTTGTGCAATGCAGATGTGATGAAGTTGTTGGCGTTGAAATTTGAGTTACCCGCGTTTGTTTTGGCGTTCATTCTCGGCGGCTTTTCGCAAACCGTCCACGCTCAGCCCTTTTCCATTTCAGGTGCTATGAAGGTGGGGGGCGATGATCCAACCCCAACAATCGCAGCTGACGATGATGTGACACCAGAAATCACGCGCCACGAATTCAGCTTCGATTCAACTTTGCCGGTGGGTTCAATTTTAGTGAAAACCAAACTGCGCAAACTCTATTTCATTGAGTCTGGTGGCATGGCTATTGAATATGCGGTTTCAGTGGGTCGCGGGGGTTTTTCCTGGGCGGGCAGCAATACCATTACACGAAAAGCTGAATGGCCCATATGGCGTGCGCCGCCGGAGATGATTGAGCGTGAGGCCGAACACGGCCATCTCATTCCCAGTTTTGTCAAAGGTGGGCCGGGCAATCCACTAGGCGCGCGCGCCCTCTACATTGGCACAACCGACTACCGCATCCACGGCACCGATCAACCTTGGAGCATTGGCCATGCCACTTCATCGGGCTGCATCCGTATGATGAATGATGATGTGATTGAACTTTATGGGTTAGCGCCAATTGGCACGCCCGTTGTAGTAGAGTGAAAAGTATTTTTTTCAGCCAATCCGTTCATCATAAACCTAAACTTAACCCATTCAGGCGAAATTGATTAAATGTTCCGACGATGATTGTCGCAGTCAACGTCAAGCATGTGAGTTTAGTTTGTGAGTAGTGGAGTTTGCGTATGCGTAAAATTGCCCAAGGCGCCTTTGGTGGTGCTATATCGGTGAAACTTGTAGTGGCCAGTGTGGCCGCAATACTGTTAGCCGGCTGCTCCGATAGCGTAGACCGCTTCGCCAATAACTATTCAAACCCCTCAGATGTTGACCCGGTTTACACAGCCTCGCTGATGAAACCAAAGCATCATGTTGTAGACGATTCCTATCAGGCCTCAGATATGGCTGATAATGATAATGGCGGTGACGCCATAGTGCAAAGCCCGGTTGCCAATGCACAGGTGGCCAAGCCAGCGGCCCCAGATTATACTGCCTCATATGCCAAGACTTACAATCAAGCCCCAGTGGCTGCTGCCGCGCCAACCTATGTGCAACCGAAATATGCTTATAACGCGCCAGCAAGTGCAGCACCGGTCTATAAATCACCAGTGATTGATACAGGTGTGCAAGCTGCTGATAGTGAAAATACGCCTGCCATCAAGCCATTTAAAAAGAAGAAGGAGCCCACGATCACTGTTGCTGAGGGCATGAGCCTTTATGACATTGCGAAAGCCAACAAAATCACCGTCAAGCAATTGGCCGATGCCAATAACTTGCAGCCTCCCTACACTGTTGCTCCTGGAACGGAATTGACCGTGCCCGGAACAATGAACCCGGTTTTACCGCGCGTTGCTATGGCCAAGCCAATTGCGCCGCTTGCTGAAGATACAGCCCAAGCTGATGCGCCAGTTGCAAGCGCCAATGAAGTTGTTGTTGCCAAGGGCGACACACTTTTCTCACTGGGCCGCAAATTCAAGGTCTCGGCTTTCGCGATTGCCGATGCCAATGGCCTGCCTCATGACAAGAGCCTGCCACTTGGCCGCAAGTTGAAAATACCTGCCGCTGGTGCAGATAAAACTGCCAAAGCCACGGCTAAGGATGAAGGCAAGACTGATCTCGCAGCCCAGTCAGTGAAGCCATCCACCGATACGGCTAACACAGTCGTTGCCGACAAATCGGCAGATCAAGAATCCATCGATAGTTCCAAACCAGCCGCTGTTGCCGATGCAACACAAGCCGAAGCACCATTCTCATTGCGTTGGCCAGTGCGGGGCCGCGTGATTTCAGCTTATGGCTCAAAGCCAAACGGCATGAAGAATGAAGGCATTAACATCATGGCGCCGGAAGGCACTAACATCCAGGCCGCTGATGCGGGTGTTGTGGCCTATGCCGGCAATGAACTCAAAGGCTATGGCAATCTCGTGCTCATCCGCCATGCGGGCGGTTATGTAACGGCCTATGCCCATGCCGCAAGCCTTCTGGTTAAGAAGGGCGACATCGTAAAACGCGGCGATGTGATTGGCAAAGTCGGTCAGACCGGTGCTGTGCAAAGTGCTCAGTTGCACTTTGAAGTGCGCAAAGGCGCAACCGCACTTGATCCAGCAACCTTCTTAAATGCCGCTACAGCAGCAAACTAATTAAAACGGAAGAGAACCCCCTGCAAGGGTGCCCGGGCGCAAGCTCGGGCTTCTTTGCTTTAATACTTGCGCAATAGGCCCACCAAGCGGCCCTGAACACGCACCCTGTCCGGCCCGAAGATTCGTGTCTCATAGGCCGGGTTGGCAGCTTCTAAGGCTACAGAAACGCCTTTGCGACGCAGACGCTTGAGTGTGGCTTCTTCGTCATCAACCAGCGCCACAACAATATCACCGTTATTAGCCACATCACCTTTGCGGATTACCACCGTGTCACCCTCAAAGATCCCAGCCTCAATCATCGAGTCACCTTTCACTTCAAGAGCGAAATGTTCACCCCCGCCCAGCATTTCTGGCGGCACCATGATATTGGCCGTATGATCTTGAATAGCCGAAATGGGCACGCCTGCAGCAATGCGCCCCATCAAGGGAATGCTATGGGCACGCGAAGCTGAATCGTTGGCCGCCGCTGCAGGTCTGGCTTTACCGAGAGAGCCTTGAATGACATTAGGTGTGAAACCATTCTTTTTTGCCAAGCTCGGCGAATGAGATTCAGGAAGCTTAATCACCTCAAGGGCACGCGCGCGGTTCGGCATGCGCCTCAAAAAGCCACGTTCTTCCAGCGCCACAATAAGGCGGTGGACACCTGATTTGGATTGCAAATCCAAAGCCATTTTCATTTCCTCAAAAGATGGCGGAACGCCTTCTTCTTTCAGCCGCTCATTGATGAAGAGCAGAAGTTCAAGCTGTTTACGGGTGAGCATGGCGGTAACTCCAGAATCAGAACAAATACAAAACGACCATACACGTTCTGGCTAAGTTCTGCAAGTGTTTCGGTTACACCCCATCAGGGAATAACAAAATAGGCACAAGTGAGCCGATTTTGGCAGGCATAGCGAAAGCATCCCTGACGATAAGGCAAGTTGCGGTTTGCATGACACGTTGCATAGAACTGTCTTGTTTGGGTGCTGGTGTGGCAATACGTGCCCCATCTTCACTCACGCTTAAAATGGCGCGAAGATAATCCTGCCTTTGGTCATTTGCGCCAATATCAGCACCCAGCCGCGCCATGGTGGGCGTTGGTGAAGCTGCAATACCTAACATGGTCTCGAGCATGGGCTTTAAGAATAACTGAACGCAAACCATCGCCGCCACGGGGTTGCCTGGCAGACCCAACACACGAAGCTTACCTTTAGTGCCAAACATGAAAGGCTTGCCGGGCCGCATGGCAATTTTCCAAAAGTCGATCTTTACGCCAGCACGGCGCAGCGCCTCTTGCACAAAATCATGGTCACCAACTGATGCGCCACCAGTGGTGATCAGCACATCAGATTTGCTGGCGCGGTTTATAGCCTCGGTGATTGCTGTTAGATCATCATTGATAATACCAAGGTCAATCACTTCAGCGCCGCAAGCTTTGGCGAAAGCTGCCAGAGCAAATGAATTTGAGGAATTGATCTGATCGGCACGGCGCTTGGCGCCAGGCAGGGCTAGTTCATCACCCGTAGTGAGGATCGCCACGCGCGGTTTCATCCGTACACGGATCATCGCGTGATCGCCAGAGGCCAAAAGGCCAATATCTCTAGCCCCAAGTTTTGTGCCCGCTCTAACTAAAACAGTGCCCTTAGCGAAATCCAAACCAAGGGCTCGAATGTTGCGCCCCCGCGTCGTGATTTCATTCACCGTAATCTGATTACCAACCGCCGTCACATTTTCTTGGATCACAACCGTGTCAGCGCCCTTGAGCAATGGCGCACCTGTGAGAATGCGCACCGCTTGGCCATGCTTCAATGCACCTTTGAAGCCATGTCCGGCAGCCGCCACACCAATCAATTTCAAGCTTGATGGCAGGGTGGCAATATCATCATGCATCACTGCATAACCATCCATCGCGGAAGCTTGAAACGGAGGCTGGTTATGCTTTGCTTTTATGTCTGTTGCGGTGATGCGGCCCAATGCCTCGCTCAGCTTCACAGTCTCTGCACCCATCACCCGTGCTACTGCTAAGATGCGCTCAAGAGCTTCTGAGACGGCAAGCAAAGCCATATCACTTCGCCTTGAAGGTGCCAGACTTGCCGCCGGATTTCTCAACCAGCCGCAAATCTGAAATCACAATTCCCCGATCAACCGCTTTCACCATGTCATAGATGGTGAGGCAGGCAACGGCGCATGCGGTCAGGGCCTCCATCTCCACACCGGTCTTGCCTTCCACTTTCACCAAGGCCTCTACATCGATGTGGCGCGCGGCCAGTTTGAAATCCACCACCACTTTGCTAATGGCCAGTGGATGACATAGCGGTATGAGATCGGACGTTTTCTTGGCAGCTTGAATACCAGCGATGCGCGCGGTTGCCAACACGTCACCTTTCTTAGCTGTGGCACTCTTTACTAATTTCAATGTGCTGGCTTTCATAACTACGCACGCTTTCGCCACCGCTGTGCGGCTGGTTACTTCTTTGCCCGCCACATCCACCATCTGGGCTTCGCCTTTAGTATTGATATGAGAGAGCTTGCTCATTGAATAAGAATTGCCTTCGTTGCCGCCGTCACGTCATCCTGCCGCATCAGGCTTTCACCGATCAGAAATGTGTTCGCGCCAACTTTGGCAAGCCGTGCAAGATCAGCAGGTGTAAACAAGCCGCTCTCGGTTACAATCATGCGGCCTTTAGGGACCAGGGGGGCCAGCTGCTCGGTGGTTTCAAGCTTCGTTTCAAAACTGTGCAGATTGCGATTGTTGATCCCAATCATCGGTGAACGGAGTTTCAGCGCACGGATGAGTTCAGCCTCATCATGCACCTCAATCAGCACATCCATGCCGAGCGCCATTGCAGCATCTTCCAATTCTGCGGCCAGGGCATAATCAATCATTGCCATGATCAGCAGAATGCAATCGGCCCCCCAGGCACGGGCTTCAAACACTTGATAAGTGTCCAACATAAAATCTTTGCGCAATGCAGGCAGGGCGCATGCCGCACGCGCCTGTGTGAGATATTCCGGCGCACCTTGAAATGAAGGTCTGTCCGTTAACACGGAAAGGCAAGTGGCACCACCCAAGGCATAAGCTTTGGCCAAGACTGGCGGATTAAAGTCAGCGCGGATCAAACCCTTTGAAGGTGAAGCTTTTTTGATCTCAGCGATTAGCCCATACTTGCCCGTCGCTTGCTTGGCTTTCAGTGCAGTATAAAACCCGCGTGGTAGAGCCTGCGTTGCGATCGATTCACGCAAGGCATTCACCGGCACATTGGCCTTGGCGGCAGACACTTCCTCGCGCTTATAGGTGGCAATTTTATCGAGGATGGTTGTCATCAGCTGTTTGAAACCTCAATCAGCTTAGCCAAAGCTTTTCTTGCCGCACCCGATTTCACCGCATCTCGGGCATTTGCTGTGGCGCGCTTAAAATCAGTCTCCTTGCCAGCAACGATTAAAGCCGCCGCCGTTGTCATCAATGCGGCATCAGCAAAAGCTGAAGGCTTACCATCCAACACATGGCGAAGCGCCTCTGCGTTATGCGCGGCATCGCCACCTTTCAGATCATCAGGATTTGAACGCGCCAAGCCAGCTGCCTCAGGTGTCAGCTCAAACGATCGGATAACCCCGTCCTTAAGTTCGCTAATCCATGTGGTTCCGGTGGGCACAATTTCGTCCATCCCGCCTTCGCCGTGACAAATCCAACACGTTTCGCTGCCCAAATTCTTCAACACTTGCGCTAAAGGTTCAACCCAAGCCTTTGAATATACGCCAGTAACTTGCCGCTTAACACCAGCAGGGTTTGATAATGGGCCAAGCAAATTGAAAATCGTGCGCGTGCCAAGCTCCACTCGCGTTGGCCCCACAAATTTCATCGACGAATGATGCGCTGGTGCAAACATGAAGCCCAAGCTTGCTTCGCTTATACACCGCGAAATTGTTTCAGGTGCGATGTCGATCTTCACGCCGAGGGCCGTCAAAACATCAGCAGCACCGGACTTAGAGGATAAAGCGCGGTTGCCATGCTTGGCCACTTTTAAGCCAGCGCCTGCCGCAATAAACGCCGCACATGTTGAAATGTTATATGAGCCCGAGGCATCGCCACCCGTGCCCACAATATCAATGGCATCGGGGTGNNCACAACGCCCAGCATTTTCTCGCGCATGATTTCAACTGCCCCGGTGATCTCATCGACAGTTTCACCGCGCACCCGCAATGCCATGAGCAAGCCTGCGATCTGCGACGGTGTGGCCTCGCCAGACATCATGACGTTGAAGGCTTCGCGTGCTTCCGCGCGGCTCAGCGCTTGGCCATTTGCTGCCTTGGCGATCAGTGGTTTGAGCTCAGCCATGTTTCACCTTGGCCATCTCGAGGAAGTTATTCAAAATCTTGTGGCCGTGTTCCGAGGCGATGCTTTCAGGATGGAACTGCAC
>PLXI01000159.1 GCA_003151375.1 Hyphomicrobiales bacterium | reverse complement strand
CGCCTGAATGCCGTTGGTGCCTTCATAAATTTGCGTGATGCGCGCATCGCGTACAAACTGCTCCATGCCATGTTCGCGGATGTAGCCATGCCCGCCCAGAACTTGCACACCAAGGTTGGTCACATCAAAAGCCATATCAGTTAGAAAGGCTTTGATGACGGGGGTAATCACCGCGATTAAATCATCCGCCTTTTCACGCGTTGTAACATCTTCACCATGTTTGGCTTTATCCAGAGCCACACCAGCCCAGATTGCCAAGGCGCGACAGCCTTCGATCCATGCGCGCTGGGTGAGCAACATGCGCCTGATATCTGGGTGCACAATAAGCGGATCAGCAGGTTTGTCAGGATATTTTGTGCCAGACAAAGACCGGCCTTGCAGGCGTTCCTTGGCATAGGCCACCGCACCTTGATAAGAAGCCTCGGCCAAACCCAAACCTTGAATGCCCACTGACACACGCTCGGTGTTCATCATAGCGAACATGGCACGCATACCCTTATGCGGCTCACCCACCAACCAGCCGGTTGCGCCATCAAAATTCAGCACACATGTGGCCGAGGCTTTGATGCCCATCTTATGTTCGATGGAAGCACAGGCCACACCATTGCGCGGTCCAAGCGAACCATCATCCTTCGGCATAAACTTCGGTACCACAAAAAGGCTGATGCCTTTCACGCCCTTGGGTGCATCGGGCAATTTCGCCAACACCAAGTGAATGATATTTTCCGTAAGATCTTGTTCACCCGACGAAATGAAAATCTTGGTGCCAGAAATCTTATAGCTGCCATCAGCCTGTGGAATGGCCTTCGTTCTCAGCAAACCTAAATCCGTGCCGCAATGTGGCTCAGTTAAACACATGGTGCCGCCCCATGTGCCATCGACCATTTTGGGCAAGAACTTTTGCTTCAACGCATCGGAAGCATAAGCATGCATGGCGGTATAAGCACCATGCGTCAGCCCCGGATACATACCGAAAGAAAGATTGGCCGAACAAATCATCTCTTCCATTAAAAGGTTCACCGTTTTAGGCATGCCTTGCCCACCATAAGCAAGATCAGAGGCGATGGATGTCCAACCACCATCACGAAATAGATTATAAGCTTCTTTGAAACCCTTAGGTGTTCTCACTACGCCATTTTCAAAGGTGCAGCCTTCCTCATCGCCACCGCGATTGATCGGCTGCAATACTTGTTCAGCAATTTTTGCCGCTTCATCCAACACTGGATCAATGAGATCGCGGGTAAAGCTTTCATAACCCGGCATTTTTGCAAGCGCGTGACCACCGTGAAGTTCATAAAGCACGAAGCGCATATCGCGTAAAGGAGCTGTATATTTTGGCATGTTCAATGTCCCCTTTAATTGCGCAATGGCTTGCCGGTTTCGAGCATGGTGGTAATTCGTGCCAAGGTGCGATCATCGCGCACAAGTGTCATGAAGTGATCAAATTCCAGCTTCAGCACTTCATTTTCGGTGAGCGGTTTAATGACATCAGCGTCACCCCCCGAGAGAACCTCAGCCAGTTTGCCAAGCACGACGAGATCATAATCCGTGGCTTTGCCTGCACGGTAGAATCCTTGTACCGCCATGTCCAAAGCCGCGCGGCCTGTTGGGCCAGGCAAGGTGAATGTTGGCGGCTCTGGTGGTTTATAGCCGTCAACCAATGACAAGGCCTTGGCCTTTGCATCAGCTAACAGCCGATAGCGATTCATCGTTATCCCATCGTCTGGCTTTAAGAATAAAAGCTCTTTTGCTTCTGCGGCAGATTTGGCCACTGTGGCAACAGAGATGATCTCAAAGGCTTTGATGACCGCAGGCATCGGCCCCTTGGGTAAATTGCCCAGTGTCGTCCAGCGACGCAGCATTTCTTTACAGCCGCCCCAACCAGGGATCAGGCCAACGCCAACTTCAACAAGCCCAATATAGGTTTCGGCATGGGCTTGCACCGCGTCCGAAGCCAGCACGATTTCGCAGCCCCCACCCAGCGCCATGCCCGATGGTGCAGCAACAACCGGGAATGGAGCATAGCGCAGCGCCATATAGGTTTGCTGACCGCCCGACACCAGATTTTCAATCTCGCCCCAAGCCGCAATATTAGCCGCAAAAGCAGCGAGGCCCAAATTCGCACCTGCAGAAAAATGTGAACCTTCGTTGTAAATCACCAGAGCCTTGAATTGCTTTTGCACCAGCTTGACGGCTTTACTGATGAGGGCCATTGAATCATTGTCGAGCGAATTCATTTTGCTGGTGAATTCCAAGCACGCAACACCATCCCCGATATCCCAGACCGCAGCAGAGCCATTCTTCAGCACAGGTTCACTGCGGCGCTTGATATCTTCCAGCATCAACACGCCGTCAGCGCGCTTCACATCGTGATAAGCGCCATCAAGGCCCAACACTTGGCGCTGACCATTTTCAACGCGGTAAATGGTTTTGCTTGACGCAAGACTCAAGAACTTCGGAACAGCTACGCCCGCTTTTTGCAATTTTTCGATCAACCAAGCAGAGCCCAGTTGGTCAATCAATTCAAACGGCCCAAACTTCCAGTTATAACCAAGGCGCATCGCCTCATCGATGGCATCGGCTTGGTCCGAAACTTCCCCCACTAAGCTGCTGGCATAGGCCAGTGTCAGCCCCATCACCTTGGCTGCATAAGCACCATGCTTGCTATCATGTGAGAGAAGTTTTTTGAGGCTGCGACCAGATTCATCAATGGCATCAATCTGCGGCCTTAGCTGTGGGCGATATTCACCCGTCATCAAATCAATGGCCTCTTTGGCTTTACCTTTGTCGCGGTTCAATCGGTAGAAGCCGCCCTTGCCCTTGCGGCCGGTATAGCCTTCAGCGATCATCTTGCTGATGAGAGGCATGGGTTTAGCTGAAGCATGATAGGAATCATCTTTAGCCAATAGTGCGGTCATGCTCACATTGATATGTGGCATGAGATCAAGACCAACAAGATCAATCAAGCCAAATACGCCAGTCTTGGGGATGCCCATCGGCCTGCCGATAATGGCATCGGCCTCTTCCACTGTGATGCCCGCAGCCATGGCTTCCAGCACCGCGGTTTGCAACCAATACACGCCAAGACGGTTGCCGATAAATCCGGGCCTATCATTGCAGGGCACAATGCTTTTACCCAATTTGATATCAGCAAAACGGCAAACATTTTCATAAGCAGTGGCTAATGTCTTATCGCTCTTCACCACTTCAAGCAGGCGCATATAACGCGGCGGATTGAAAAAGTGGGCAATCATAAAATGCTTGGCGAAATCTTCCGACGCGCCCTTGGTCAGTTCCGCCAATGGAATAGTTGAAGTATTGGATGATACGACGGTATCTGCCTTGCGCAAGCCCTCCAGCTTGGCATAAAGCGCATGTTTCACATCAAGGCGTTCAAGCACCGCCTCGATAATCCAATCGCAATCTTTCACCAGATCAAGATGATCTTCGGTATTGCCCGTTGTAATCAGCTTGGCTGCACCCTTGCTCATAAAAGGCGCAGGCTCTTGCTTCAGCATTTTTTCCACAGCACCTTCAGCAATCGCTGACCGGTTAGAATTGTCCTTGGCAACAATATCCAGAAGCACAACGGGCACACCCGCATTGGCAACATGCGCGGCAATGCCCGCACCCATCACGCCAGCACCGATCACAGCAACTTTTCTGATCGGGCTCATCAAATAGCCTCCAGCACAGTGGCAATGCCTTGCCCGCCGCCAATACATTGTGTGGCCAAGGCATATTTGCCTTTTTCACGCACCAGCAAACTAGCCACCTTGCCCACAATGCGTGCACCTGTGGCACCAAGCGGATGGCCAAGCGCAATGGCGCCACCGTCAATGTTCACTTTGGCAGCGTCCAAACCAATCTCGCGCATGGAAACCAAACCCTGTGAGGAGAAGGCCTCATTGAGCTCGGTCACATCAAGCTGGGCAACCGTGATGCCCGCACGCGCCAAGGCTTTCTTGGTTGCGCCAACGGGGCCAATACCCATTATATCTGGCGCACAGCCTGCAACGGCGACACTTTTGATGGCCGCAATCATGTTAAGCTTATGTTTCTTGGCATAGGATTCAGAACACACCAATAAGGCCGCAGCACCGTCGGTGAGTGGCGAAGACGTGCCCGCCGTCACCACACCCGTTGCACTGAAGGCAGGCTTCAATGCGGCAAGACCTTCCAGTGTTGTATCCGCGCGGATGCAACCATCTTCGCTCACCACTACGCCTTTCTTGGTGGTGATGGCGATGATCTCATCCTTAAATTTTCCTGCGGCGCGCGCAGCCGCAGCGCGACGATGGGATTCAACGGCGAACTGTTCTTGCTCCAAGCGGCTTAACTTCCAACGTGCCGCAACATTCTCCGCTGTATCACCCATTGGCATGTATGCCGCAGGATTAGTCTTGACGAGATCAGGATTAGGCATCGGGTTAAATCCCATCATCGGAACCCGCGTCATGCTTTCAACGCCAGCGCAAATGAAAGCATCACCTGCACCCATAGCAATCGCCCCTGCCGCCACATGCACAGCTGTCATGGATGAACCGCAATAGCGATTAATAGTTGCGGCACCAAGGCTGATCGGCAGACCGGCGATGAAGCTGATCATCCGCGCCACGTTAAGGCCCTGCTCACCTTCGGGGAAAGCGCAACCCAAAAGCAAATCTTCAAGATCAGCCGGGTTCACTTTGCTATTTTTAACCAGCGCGGCAATGACTTGCGCGGCCAGATCATCGGGCCGCACTGATGCCAGCTCACCTTTTTTGGCTGGCGTGAACGGAGAACGGGCATAGGCGGCAATGACAGCACGGTTCATTTTGATCTCCATAAATAAAATTCAGTTAGCTACAGCACATTTGGCGCGCAGCGTTTCAGCAGAAACATTTTCCATCTTGCGCAATTCATCCAAACTGGTTTGAACGGCGTGAAGTTGTTCTTCCAGCAATGAGATGCGACCGCGCACTTTTTTCAGAAGATGCTGCATCTGCTTAGGGCTTGAATGATCAGCATCATAAAGATCGAGAAATTCTTTAATCTCGCGCAACGAAAAGCCCATGCGCTTGCCACGCAAAATTAAAATCATCCGAACTTTGTCGCGGTGGGTATAAGCACGAATATTGCCAAGCCGCTTGGGCAGAAGCAGGCCCTTGTCTTCATAAAAGCGCAGCGTGCGCTGGGTAACGCTAAGATCAACGGCCAATTCGCTGACGGAAAATAATTGCTCGCTCATACGCGTCTTCCTGTTTTTGCAAGCTCTTCTTCTAGCAAAGCCTTCTTTGAAAATTTACCTATTAAAGTGCGCGGCAGTTCACTTCTAAACTCAATCTCATGCGGCATTTCAATTTTTGATAGTTGCGTCGCCAAATACGTCTTTAACATTTCAGCAGTCAGCTTTTTGCCATCCTTGATTTTCACAAAGGCTTTGGGCGATTGCCCACGGTAGGCATCCGGAATTCCAATCACCACGGCTTCCGCAACAGCGGGGTGGCTATAAAGTGCGTCTTCAATCACACGAGGGTAAACGTTGTAGCCGCTGCAAATGATCAAATCTTTCACGCGGTCAACAATATGAATATAACCGTCGGGATCTGCATAGCCAACATCGCCGGTTCGCAGTGCTCCGTCAATCATCACGTCCTTGGTGGCTTCAGGCTGGTGCCAATATCCTGCCATTACTTGCGGCCCGCGCACGCAAACTTCACCGCGCTCGCCCTGTTTCACCAGCTTTCGTGGATCATCAAGAGAATGAAATTCAATAACCGTTCCCGCCAATGGCAGCCCGATAGAGCCCTCACGGTTTTCACCATCAAAGGGATTGCAGGTCGCAACGGGAGAAGTTTCCGAAAGTCCATAACCTTCCACCAGCTTGCAACCCGTCAACTGCATAAATTCTTGTTGCACCTCAAGCGGCAAAGGTGCGCCCCCAGAAATGCAATAACGGATTGAGTCAAACTTCAACTTGCCGCCATGTGCTTTGATGGCACGGTTGAGTGCAATATAAATGGTCGGCACGCCCGGAAACATAGTGGGCCGCTTCTTCTGCATGGTTTTCAGAACTTGTTCCACTTCAAAGCGCGGCAAGAGGATCAATTCGGCATTAAACCTCACACCCAAAAGCATCGCCACCGTCATGCCAAATACGTGAAAGAACGGCAACGCACACATCATGCTCTCATCATCACGATCTGGTGCATTCACCAAGAGGCGCAACTGCTCCACATTGGCGGTTAAATTGCCATGGGTGAGAACGGCCCCCTTGGGCACGCCAGTTGTGCCGCCCGTATATTGCAACACCGCAATTTCTGTTTTGGGATCAATCCCGGCTGGCGCTTGAATGGTTCCTGTCTTAATCAGTTGCTCAAAACCAATGACGCGAGCATCGCTCGCCACCTTGGCCAAATCCTTGCGTTTGAACACTTTGAACAACAGGCTTTTTGTCGGCGACAAAATTTGCGTCATTTTGCACACAACAAGCTTTTGCAGAGAGCCTTTGCCAAGCAATGGTGAAAGTTTGGAATAGAGTGCATCTAAATCCATCGTCACCATGATGGACGTATCAGAGTCCTTGATCTGCTGGGCCAGTTCACGCTCAACATAAAGCGGATTGAAATTCACCACCGTGCCGCCGGCTTTGAGAATAGCAAAATAGCAAATTACATAATAAGGCGTGTTGGGCAGATGCAAACCAACTCTCACATCGCGTTTCACACCGAGTGCGCGAAAACCAGCGGCGGCTCTATCAACGAATTCGCCAAGTCGTTGATAGCTCCACTGGCGGCCAAGAAAATCCAATGCAGGTTTTTGACCCCGTTTGGCCACAGCCTCATCGAGCAAACTATAAATCGGTTTGATCGGAATTTGAATTTCACTGGGTTTTTTTGCCATACGCGTTACTCAACCGATTGCCTTCACCAGTTTCATAGCGATATCCATGGAACCTTGAATTTTAATACGCCCTAAGGTGTAAGCGAGAATAGGGTCCATCTCGCCATTGACAAGCTTCACCAAATTGTCACGGCTGACTTTTATGGTGCAATCCGGCTCCAAACTTCCGTCTTCCACCAATCTAACTTCACCGCCGCGCGCATCAATTGTGTACCCGGTTCCATCATTCAGATCAAAACGCAAAATGGAATTCATTCGCGAAAGTTTCGGCAGCGCCGCTTCCAAGGCTTCCATTTCTAAACCACCAGACACCACGATATTCCCTTATAGTCTTACAGTTGACGTATACGTTAACATACACACGCGGAAAGTCAATTAGCTCCGCAATGCCTTAAAGCTACCGCGCCAAAACCAATTTGCGGATTACAGTTTTCAGCAGTTTTCCTGTGGCCGTATGCGGCAATTGATCCACAACAATCAATTCATCCGGAATACTCCACTTGGCAATCTTACCGGTGAAATGCATCACCATCTCTTCATAAGTCAGCACTGCACCAGACTTTAAAACCGCCACGAGAACGGGCCGCTCTGCCCATTTTGCATGCGGGCGTGAAACCACCGCCGCTTCTTTGATAGCTGGATGGGCTTGCATAATTCCTTCCAGCTCAATCGAAGAAATCCACTCACCGCCAGATTTGATCACATCCTTGGCGCGATCGACAATTTGAAAGAAGCCGTCCTCATCCACATTCACCACGTCGCCAGTGTTGAACCACCCCTCGCGCTTGAAGGCCGCTTTTTCCTTCGATTTAAAATAGGACGAGGCCACCCACGCCCCGCGAATGTGCAGATCGCCAAATTCCTGGCCATCATGCTTCACTGGTTTTCCTGCTCCATTCACCACAAGATATTCGGTGCCATAAAGTGGCCGGCCTTGCTTGGCGCGCTTGGCCAATTTTTCCGCGTTGGAAAGTTTTGCGTGTTTGCCGGTAAGTGCGGCTGTCAAGGCCACGGGGCTGGTTTCGGTCATCCCCCAAGCATGGATCACCTCCGCTCCTCGATCTGCAAAACGTTGCAACATAATAGGAGGTGCAGCCGAGCCACCAATTCCAACGCGCATGAGGGTTGGAATGGTTTTCTTCTCAGCATCCAAATAATCCAACAGCGCCAGCCAAACCGTAGGCACACCCGCAGTAAAGGTAACACCTTCACCCGTCATCAGCTGATGCAAACTGGCCCCATCAAGCTTTGCCCCCGGCATCACCAGCTTTGCCCCGATCATTGGTGCTAAATAGGGAATGCCCCAAGCGTTCACATGAAACATCGGAACAATTGGACACACTGTCGATGAAGCCGAACAATTAAACGCATCAGGCGTGCACACCGCCATGGCGTGAAGCACCGATGAGCGGTGGCTATAAAGCACGCCCTTAGGCTCACCCGTTGTGCCCGAAGTGTAACACAGGCTGCATGCTGTGTTTTCATTCAGTTCTGGCCAGTTGAATTGATCTTTCTCGCGCGCCAGCAAAGTTTCATAAGATTTGAGTTTGGGAAGGGCCGATGACTTTGGCATATGCGCCTCATCCGTCAGCATGACGACAGCTTTTAATTTCCTCAACTGCGGAGCCAAAGCTTCCAAGATCGGCAGAAAAGTGAGATCCGCGAATAAAACTTTATCGCCCGCATGTTTGATGATGAAAGCAATTTGCTCTTTAAACAACCGCGGATTGATCGTGTGGCACACAAAGCCAGAGCCGGAAATGCCGTAATAAAGCTCCATATGCCGCCACNNAAGATTGACGTCACCGTCAGCGGCATATGCATCATCAAACCTTGCATGGCCATTTCTCCCCTTTATTTTTATTTTGGGATCAGACTAACAAAGCCAATGGCATTCAGCAAATCGGGCTTTAGCCCTTTTGTGCTTCTTCCAAAAACAGCTCACGCATTTTGCGCACCACTGGCCCAACTTGCCCACCGCCGATGCGCTTGCCGTCAATCTCCGTGATCGGCATCACAAACTGCGAGGCAGAAGTCAGAAAGGCTTCATCAGCAGCATAAGCCTCTTCTGGCGTGAACAAACGTTCTTCAATTTCGACCTGATGTTCTTTGGCCATGCGGAACAGAGCGCGGCGCGTGCACCCGTTCAGAATGCTATTTGAAATTGGACGCGTGATGATCTTATTATCTTTGACGATATAGGCATTGGAAGACGTACCCTCGGTTACTTTGCCATCCTCAACCATCCAGGCTTCGGCGGCGCCTTTTTGATACGCCTCTTCTTTGCCCAAGCACGGCGGCAACAACATCACAGTTTTAATATCGCGCCTGGCCCAGCGCAGATCAGGAGTGGTCACAACTTTAACACCCGTTTTGGCGTTTGGATTATCGACTAGCTTCATCACTTGCGGGAAGGCCACCAGCGTAGATTTAATATCCTTGGGGAAGTTGAACATCCGGTCAGCCACCCCGCGCGTCACCTGCATATAGATAATGCCCTCATCCAGTTTGTTTTGTTTGATGAGTTCTTCGTGCATCTGGCGCAGTTCAGTCTTGGTGCACGGCCAAGACATTTTAAGTTCACCCAATGAACGATCAAGCCGCACCACAAGCGCATCATAATCAACTAGCTTGCCCTTCACCACCGGGGTGACTTCATAAACCCCATCGGCGAACAAAAAGCCGCGATCAAAAATCGAAACCTTTGCTTCGCTTTCCGGCACGAAGTTTCCGTTTACATAGACAATGCGGCTCATTTTTAAATCCTTGGTTGTGATTGCTTTATGTTTAATCCGCCAAGCCCTTGCAAAGCAAGGGATGGTAAAATCATGAGCGAAAACCTATCTAGTGACCATGAGCCTTATAAAATATCACAAGATCGATGGTCGCTATTTATTGCCTGAGCAGCGCAGCCAAGCAACGCCTAAAGAAATCTTGAAATGGCAGATGAGTGGCAGCCGCCAGAAATGGCCGCGTTTTGTACCCAACAAATCTTATGCTGCTCCACCAAAGCGCGTGACGGGCAAAGATATGGCCGTCACATGGATCGGCCATTCCACGGTTCTCATTCAAACGGCGGAATTGAACATCCTAACTGATCCGTTTTTCTCCAAGCGCGCCAGCCCATCGCAGTTAATTGGCCCTGCCCGGGTGCGAGCGCCCGGCCTTGCCTTAAACAATTTGCCGCCGATTGACGTAATTCTGCTCAGCCACAGCCACTATGATCATATGGATAAGCCTGCCCTAAAAAGTCTGGCGCGTGCGCACAAAGCCAAACTTCTAACACCCTTGGGCAATGGCCATCACGCTAAAGGCCATGATGTTGCAGAGCTTGATTGGCATGAGACCTATGTCCACCAGCACGTAAAAATCACCGCCTTGCCCGCTTTGCATTGGTCTAAGCGTAGCCTTTCAGACACCAATAAAAGCCTGTGGGCCGCGTTTATGATCGAGACTGAAAGCGGCAACATCTATTTTGGTGCTGACACGGGTTTTGGCACCGGTGAAACCTTCCGCGAAGCCAAACGTCTATTCGGCTCATCTCGCCTCTCGCTTTTGCCTATCGGCGCTTATGAGCCGCGTTGGTTCATGGCACCACAACACATGAATCCGCAAGAAGCCGTTATGGCTCATCAACTACTCGGTTCTCAGCAAAGCATGGCCATTCACCATGGCACAGTGCAGCTCACCGATGAGGCGATAGGCGCACCCGTGATGGCACTTGATCAAGCACTTGGCGCCACACATCTCACACGCGAGGATTTTGTTGTGGCCGATATTGGCGAAACACTTTGGATAAAATGAAGGGTTTTAAATCATCACGCCAGAAGGAAATGCGCGCGCCAATTCATCACGCGCTAAAAGCCCGGCCCGAAGATCGGTTGCGTTAATCACCGCCAAACGAAACCCACCTGGCGGCATGGCGTGGGCATCTGCCTCGATTTCTTCATGAAAAGTGATCTGCAAACTTTTAACCTGCGGCATAGAACGAATTTGCGCCTGAACCGCAGCGGGTGGATGCTTAAACCTTGTGCCATGTTGAGCAAATAGTGGAATGGAATAGCCAGCTTTGCGTGCACCGTCGTCGAAGTCCCAGTGCTGCTCGGCATAAAGCCTAACCAATGCTTCTAACCAACCATCGCCATAGAGGTCACACCACTGGTCGGCAAATCTGAGGTGGGTTTCAATGATGCGGCCATCAATGGTTTCAAAATTCATCATTCCACAATAGTTGCCCATGAAGCGCTTCACCCAATCTGCCAGCATCTTTTCTAAAGCGGGCTTTCGCGCCGCTTCTATCATCCAGCTCGTGAAAGTTCCGCCCGGGCCAATTGAGCCTGTTGAGTGGCGCGTCCAACACACCTCGCCGTTCAACACAGCACAATCGGTTGAAACATGCTCCCCCACCAAAAGTTGCATCCACATATGGCCAGCCTGTTCATGTTCTGCCATTGCATGCACATCGCTGATCACCCGACTGGCCGTTCCCATACCTTTAAGATTGACAATAGGTTTGGAGAAAACCGGAAACTGATGCGGCAAAACCCCATGCGGTCCACAAGGCAGGCCCTGGCTCTCGGCAATTAAAAGTTTGTTGTAAACCCACCGCTGTTGGGGAAACAGCGACCAGCAATCAGGGTCATCGGTCGGTATTATCACGTCATCCGGGCAGATAACGTGCTCAAAATACTGATACCGCCAAGGGTCACATTCGCGAATGGGCATGGGTCTTTATTAAAAAATGAAACGATATTGGCAACATCAAAATTGCAGTGATTGGCTCAACTCTCGCGTTTTTGATTTTATTACCCTTCTCATTCACGATTTTGTGAAGCCCATGAGCCAATGGTTCACAGGCTGTTTTATTGTCCTAATTGTAAATTGTAATCAAAGTCCAAGGCATTCGAGCCGCAATTCAAATGGAGGGTATGATGACTGATATAAAAATTAGAAAAGGTATGCCTGACGTACAGATCGATAAAGAGCTCTTTACCAAGCGCTTCCGCGACCGGTTCTTTGACCCAGACTTTGATGCCGCAAATGATGAAATCGCCAAAGTAATTGATCTCGCATGGGTGGCTTATGATGAATACCATAAGAACCCGCGCAAAACAGTTGGCGGTGAGGAATTTTTCGATCCGACTGCAAAGCTTCCCGTTGAATGGCTGGCGGCGCGCAAGGCCATTATTGATGCAGAAGCCCAACGCAGCGACCCAAAAGGCCCAGCGCGCATTCTGTTGGTGAACGGGTCATCGCGTTCCGATCAAAGCTGTCCGGGCGAGATGTCAAAAACCTGGCGTTTGATCGAGATGACACGCGATTTGATTCTCCAAGAAAAAGGCTTTGAAGTTGAAATCATCGACTTGAGCCGTCTCACCTCAGAATATGGACGCGTCATCTATCCCTGCAAAGGCTGTGTTTCCACCGCACAGCCACTTTGCCACTATCCGTGCTCCTGTTATCCAAACTTCGCAATGGGCCAGGTTAATGATTGGATGAGTGAAATCTATCCGATGTGGGCTCGGGCGCATGGCGTGATGATCATCACCCCGGTTAATTGGTATCAAGCACCCAGTGGCCTGAAACTGATGATCGATCGTCTGGTTTGCGCTGACGGCGGAAACGCCGATCCTACGACTACTGGAGGTAAAGACCCCAAGAAAGCTAAAGAACTCGAGTTGAAAGGCTGGCCCTATCCCAAACATCTGGCGGGGCGGCTATTTGCAGTCTCAGTGCATGGTGATGCCGCTGGTGTTGAGAACCTGCGGCGCATTTTGTGCGATTGGTTGGAAGATTTGGGCCTCATAAAAGCAGCCCATAGTGCGGCAACGGGTGCTTATCTCGGCTATTATGAACCCTATGCCACAAGCCATGATGATTATGATAAAGATGATGGTTTCCGTGCGGAAATTTCCAACGCGGCACTCAGCCTGGTCAGCGCTGTTAAGCTACTGCGTGCAGGAAAATTCCCTCTCGCTGATGCAAATCTCCATGCGCCAAGGGAAAAATAGAAACAACGAGTGTTTTCTGAGCTAAACTGTTGGCGTGTGCATACGAATTAGCTACAAGTGATTTATGTCAAAGCCCGCGGTCACCTGCATTCTCGAAGCCAACAATAAATTGGGTGAGGGCTGCCTATGGGATGTTGAGGGCCAGTGTCTGTGGTGGCTTGATATTGCGCCCATTTCCAAATTGCATATTCTTGATCCTGTATCGGGCGCGACAAGGCATTGGTCCTTCCCGATGATGCTGACATGCTTTGCGCTGGCTGCAAACAACCGCCTGCTGATGGGCGGAGAACAGGGCATGTTCTTCTTTGATCCCGCAACTGGCGCACTCACTGATTTTGCAAGGCCGGAAATAGATCGTCCGCAAAACCGTGGCAATGATGGCACTGCCGATGTGAAGGGCCGCTTTTGGTTTGGCACCATGCAGCAAAACATTGCCGCAGATGGAAGCGACCTGGACATTACCCAAAATTCTGGAGCACTTTACCGCGTGGGCACAGACGGCGTTTCAAAATTGATGTTCGATCATGTCGGCGTGTCCAATGGTCCCTGTTGGTCACCCGATAATAAAATTTTCTACTTCTCGGACAGCAGAGCACAAGTCATTCACGCTTTTGATTTTGATGTAGACAATGGCGAGCTCTCCAACCAGCGTATATTCAATGACACAAAATCTCATGGCCACCCTGATGGCGCGGCGGTGGATGCTGAAGGTTTCCTGTGGAGCGCAAGGTGGGAAGGCTCTTGCGTGCTGCGCTTTGATCCTAAGGGCCGCATCGACCGCATCGTCCCGATGCCAGTAACGCGTCCAACCTGCGTTGTTTTTGGTGGACCACAAATGGATACAATCTATGTCACATCTGCGGCTGCCAACCTGCCCAGCGATGTTTTGAAAAGCTATCCACTTTCGGGCGGGCTTTTCTGTTTCAACCCGGGCGTCATTGGTCTGGCCAAACACAAGTTTGGCGGCGGCTTATGAAATCTTTCATCTCACTCGATTGGGGCACAACCTCATTTCGCGCCTATGAAGTGGGCGCAGATGGCGCAATCAAAAACCAGACCACGGCGGCCGATGGCATCACCGCAGTCAAAGACGGCGCGTTTGAGCAAACATTCGAAAACCACATTGGCGCTTGGGACAAATCATTGCCAATCGTAGCCTCGGGCATGATCACGTCGCGCCAAGGCTGGGTGGAATGTGCCTATGCCGAGTGTCCGGCAGACGCCGCCGAACTTGCACAAAAAATTACACATCTAAATACCGCAACGGGCCGCATCGTTCACTTTATCACAGGTCTTCATTATAAAAGCCCGTCGATCCAGCACGATGTGCTGCGCGGCGAAGAAACACAAGTGTTCGGCGCACTGGCCACAGGTGCCACACACTTCGTAACCCCCGGCACACATTCCAAATGGATAGAGACAAAAGATAAGCGCATTGAAAGCTTCGCCACTTACATGACGGGCGAAAGCTTTGCGCTTTATTCAAAGCATTCTATCCTTGGCCGCTTGATGCAGGGTGAGGCCCATGATGAGGCGGCCTTCACCCGTGGTGTGAAACAAAGCTTCGCTGATCCTGCTGGCATTTTGCATTCACTGTTTTCAACGCGCAGCCTTGGGCTTTTCAATGCGCTGCCCGCCACAGCGCTATATAGTTATCTGTCGGGCCTTCTTATTGGCCAAGAAATCGCCCATGCCACGAGGGCGCATGACCACGATGCACCCTATATGGTGCTAGGCTCAGCGGGTATTGCGGCTTCCTATATCAGCGCCATGAAATTGGCTGGCCTTAACGTTAAACTCGGCAATCCTTTGTGTGGCATTGAAGGCCAGCGCATCATCGCCCATCAAGCAGGTATCATATGAAACTTGATCAAGCCCTCGAAGCCTGCGGCATCATTGCCATTTTACGTGGTGTGTCGCCTGATGAAGTGATTGCGGTTGCCCAGGCCCTTTATGACGCCGGCATTCGCATCGTTGAAGTGCCATTGAATTCGCCTAAGCCATTTGTTTCAATCGAACGGCTGGCCAAGACATTTGCAGGTAAGATGGTGGTAGGCGCTGGCACAGTGCTTTCGGTGCAAGATGTGAACCTGCTCAAGGAACATGGCGGGCAAATTTCGGTGTCGCCTGATTGCAACCCCGATGTGATTGCCCGCGCCCTGGCTGTGGGAATGGATCCCTTGCCCGGTGTGTTCACACCCACAGAAGCATTCGCTGCCATTCGCGCCGGGGCCAAGCATTTAAAACTTTTCCCCGCCGAGGTCGCTTCGCCGCAAACCATCAAAGCTTGGAAAGCGGTGTTGCCCAAGCATGTCAAAATCCACGCCGTTGGCGGCGTAACGCCCGCCAACATGAAAGACTGGCTCTCTGCCGGGGCCTCTGGTTTTGGCATCGGCTCTTCACTCTATAAGTCGAGCATGAGTCTCGCGCAGATTTCAACATCAGCAAATGATTTGGTTTCGGCTTGGAAGAAAGCGCGCGCGTGATGCACAAAAGTTGTTCGACTTTTGTGAAGCAATCACGCGGCAATGAAAGGAATTGAAATGAAAGTGGCACTCGTTACAGGTGCTGGAAGCGGCATTGGCAAGGCCTGCGCCAAAGCGCTCAGCACAGCGGGCTATGCTGTGGTGCTGGCAGGTCGCAGACATGAAGCCCTGCAAGAAGCCGCCAAAGAAATGAGCGGCGAAACACTTTGTGTGGCTACCGATGTGACTGATCCTAAGTCCGTAAGTCATCTTTTTGCTGAAACCAAAAGGAAATTTGGCAGGCTTGATGTGTTATTCAACAACGCCGGCATGTCAGCGCCCGGCGTAAACCTCGAAGACGTAACACCCCAGCAATGGATGGATGTGGTGAATGTGAATTTATCCGGCGTGTTCTATTGCACGCAGGAAGCCTTCAAAATCATGAAAGAGCAAAGCCCGCGCGGTGGCCGCATCATCAATAACGGCTCCATCTCGGCACAATCTCCACGCCCTAATTCAGCACCCTATGCTGCCACCAAACATGGCGTCACTGGTCTCACCAAATCCGCCAATCTCGATGGCCGCAAATATGATATCGCGGTGGGTCAGATCGACATCGGCAATGCCGCAACCGACATGACCTCGCGCATGACGCAAGGTGTGCCTCAGGCCGATGGTTCAATGAAATCAGAGCCGCGCATGGATGTTGAGGACGTGGCGCGTTCAATTGTATTCATGGCATCCTTGCCGCTAGATTCTAATGTTCTCACCATGACCGTCATGGCCAGTAAAATGCCACTTGTGGGTCGCGGCTGATGCGCATCGAAAGAGCAAATAACTTAGTTGCGATTGAAAAGATGCGCCATTAATGAGTGCTATGAAAATAACACCACGCGTGGCCATCACCTTAACTTTCATTGCCTTTGGTATGGTATTTGGTGGTCAAGTGGGCGCTTTCCCCGCCTTAAAATTGCAAGCCAGTGTTAATGATTTTGATTTTGGTGTGCTGTCCATGTTTGCAGCGGTGGCCACCATTGTGGCGATGAGTTTGGGCGGATATATCAACAGCCGTTTTGACCATCGCAGCATGTTGTTGTTTATTTTACCAGCTATTTTCATCGGATTTGTGCTGACACTCACCGCCCATTCATTTTGGGCTATGGGAGTGACATGGGTCGCTTTAAATTTCTGCGGTGGCACCATGGATTTATTTATGAATGCCGAAGCAGGCATCGTTGAACAAAATTTGAAGACGCCAGTTTACTCATCTTTCCATGCCGCCGTGCTCTACGCGATGGGTGGCGCTGGCTTTATGAGTGGATATATCACTGAACACTTCGGCATTATGTGTTCAATAGTGCCTGCCGTGCCCTTTGTTGGCGCTGCGATTTACGCCGTTTACAAAGCTATTCCGCACCATGTCAGCCAATTGCAAAGCACACGCAAACTAAAGGTGGCACTACCCATAAAAATTCTCGTTCTCATCGGCACAGTGCTTGGTTTGGATGTGGCCGCAGAACTCACTTGCATTCAATGGTCTGGTCAATTGTTGGATCATATGCGACCTGACTTGGCGGCTTACTCCGGGCTTGGAGTTGGCTTCTATGGTCTTTGCACCGGCACCACGCGTCTTTTTGGTGATGGTTTGCGTTCGCGCTTCGGCGACATTCCCCTTGTCATCGTGTCATTGCTCGTTGGGCTTGTTGGTTTCACCGTGCTTTCATTTCAGCCTAACTTTGAATTCTCCGTTGCGGCATTTGCCATTACGGGCTTCGGTTTGGGCCTAATTTTTCCTTGTATGTTTTCACTTGCAGGCCATCTGGTGCCGCAAGCGCGCGCTGCGGCTTTGGGCTTGGCCTCAATGATCTCCGGCCCGCCACGCATCTTACTGCCTTTGGTCTTAGGATGGATCGCACAAACCCATGGACTGAGTTCAATTTATGTAGCTGCTGCTGCTGGGCTTGTGGTGGCCATAGGTTTTACATGGTGGGTGGCGTTGGAAATGGCCAAACAAAGAGGGGCGCCAGCTTCCCAGCACCCCTCACATTCATAATTTTAAATTAGGCGGCCTTGGAATCAACTGCCTTTAATTTTGACGTGGTGCCAATGGTAATTTGGCGTGGCTTCAAAGCTTCCGGCACACGGCGCTCCAGCGCAATGTGCAGCAGGCCGTTATCCATATCAGCGCCTTTCACTTCCACATGATCAGCCAATTGGAAGCGACGCTCAAAACCGCGCGCGGCAATGCCTTGATGCAGCATATCACCAACGGCAGGCTTGTCGGCCTTCTTGCCCGTTACAGTCAGGGTGTTGCCCTTGGCTTCGATATTAACATCGGCGGGGCCAAAGCCTGCAACAGCCATGGTGATACGGTATTCATTCTCGCCCAAACGCTCAATGTTATAGGGCGGATAGGCTTGGTTTTCGGTGGCGGCCGCCTCGTCCAAACGCTGGAATAAACGGTCAAAACCAACCGAGCTGCGATAAAGTGGGGTAAAGTCAAACATGTCAAATTCTCCTTAAGCAATGTGACAAAACACAGGCCCATGAGGCACCNNGTCGATTTTTCGCCGCAATCGCGCCCACATTCTGCGGTGATTGGATTACATAAAGCCTCGACGAGGAAACACGCCATGTTCAACAATCTGTTCAAAACTTTAATTCCACTGGCCCTGCTGCCAATGTTTGCCTTTGCCCAACCGGCACAAGCGCGCCATCTGTTCTGGTGGCAAGACGATGGTCCTGACATGACACAAGATGCGCCCCCACCTTACCAACAGGTTTACGGCGCGCCGGAATACCAAGATCTCTATGGTAATAGAGATGATAGTTTTGATGAGCGCCAATATCAGTTGTATCAACGTGAGATGCGCCGTCGCTATGGCTATCAGGCGGAACTGCCCCCAGATGATGGGCCTTACGCCCAACCGCCAGTTTACAATACACAACCGCAGTATGCAGCTCCACCTTACGTAGCACCTCGCTATGTTGCCCCAACTTATGCCGCACCTGTGCTGCCCAAACCTAAAAAGATTGTGAAAACAGCGCGCGTGGCGCCCAAGACACCTGATGCAACAACAGCTACAGCAACAACAAATACCAAAGTAGCTTCTGCACCAGTGGCTTCTGCACCGCCCACAAAACCCACCACCACGGTGGACTGTGATAAGGGCGCAGCGATTGTTTCTGGCTTTGGCTTTGACAATGTTAAAACCAAAGCCTGTGCGGCAGATACACTGGCTTATAATGCCGAGCGCAGCGGACAACCTTTCGAAGTCAGCGTCAACCCCAAAACTGGTGAGTTGATCGCAGTGAAGAAGCTTCCTGCTCCGTCTGCTACACCGGTCAAGACGACCAACTCCACCCGCACTGATATTTGATTCAACACTTTGATTTAACCCAAGCGTCTTGTCTCGCCAGCAATGGCAGACTAGACGCTTAGGATGCAACTCTACCCCCTGCCTACCAACAAGGCCCCTGACAACATTCAATGCGTGGAAGTTTTGGCTTCCGGTGGCTTAAGGCTTCGCGCCGCTTATGCCATTCCAAAAAATCCCAAAGGCACAGTTTTGCTGTTGGGCGGACGTGCAGAATTCATTGAACGTTATTTTGAAACCATGAATGATCTCATGCGCCGCGGCTATGCCGTGTCCACCTTTGATTGGCGCGGCCAAGGCGGCTCGCAACGCTTAATCAGCGGGTCGAATAATGGCTATATCGATAAATATGCCGATTACGATTCAGACATAGACAGCATTTATACCCGAGTTCTGGTGGCTCAATGTCCAAAGCCGTTCTATGGTCTGGCGCATTCCACCGGAGGGCATATATTGCTGCGCACTTTGCGCGGAAAAAAATGGCTTGAACGCGCGGTGCTTACCGCACCCTTGCTTGGCCTCAATTTTGGCGCATGGCCCATTCCCCTTGTGCGCGGCCTTGCGACATCGGCCAAAATTTTTGGTCTTGGCAAGAGACGCTTGCCCGGCTTTCCGCGCCAACCTGTGCAAGCCCTGGCCTTTGCTAAAAATCCGCTCACGTCAGATCGCAAACGCTGGGACAGAGACGCAGCAACCTTGCTTACTCATCCAGAACTCGGCACTGGCGCTCCCACTTATGGCTGGTTACGCGCGACATTGGATTCAATTGATGAATTACAAAAATGGCCAGCAGATCAGGGCCCAAGCTGCCCCACCTTGATTGTCATGGCAGGCCTCGACCGCGTGGTGAACAACGCTGGTACAAAGAATTTTCTGGAACGAGCCCCCGGTTTTTCATCTCTAACCATTGCTGATTCCCAACATGAAATCTTAAATGAAAAGCCCGAAATCCGAGAACGCTTTCTTGCTGCTTTTGAAGCCTTTATCAGTGCCTAAAATATAGACGGCCGCCAAACATTCCGCTATTGTAATACAAATAGGGGAGTAATATGACAACAAAACCACATAAACATCTGAAACTCCGCTCACAATATTGGTTCGATAACCCGGATAATGCTGATATGACAGCGCTTTATCTTGAGCGTTATCTGAACTACGGCTTGACCATGGGTGAGCTTCAAGGCGGCAAGCCCATTATCGGCATCGCTCAAACTGGCAGCGACCTTAGCCCCTGCAACCGTGTGCATGTCGAACTGGTAAAACGCGTGCGTGACGGCATCATTGCCGCTGGCGGCGTGCCAATTGAATTTCCGGTCCATCCCATCCAAGAAACCGGCAAACGCCCCACCGCTTCGCTGGATCGCAACTTGGCTTATCTCTCACTGGTTGAGGTGCTGTATGGCTATCCATTGGATGGTGTGGTCTTGACAGTGGGTTGCGATAAAACCACGCCTGCTTGTTTGATGGCCGCAGCCACAGTTGATATTCCGGCTATCGCATTATCATCCGGCCCGATGCTCAATGGCGATTACAAAGGCCAGCGCACAGGTTCAGGCACCATCGTTTGGTTGGCGCGTGAAAAGCTCGCCACGGGCGAGATCGATTACAAAGGCTTTGTTGACCTCGTCGCATCGTCAGCGCCATCGACTGGCTTTTGCAACACCATGGGCACGGCCTCGACAATGAATTCTCTGGCTGAAGCTTTGGGCATGTCGCTGCCTTTCAACGCCGCCATTCCAGCACCCTACCGTGAACGCGGCCAAATGGCTTATGAGACGGGCAAGCGCATCGTTGAAATGGTCGCCGAAGATTTAACCCCGTCTAAAATCATGACACGCCAGTCATTTGAAAACGCCATAGCTGTCAACACCGCAATTGGTGGTTCCACCAATGCGCCTAATCATCTGAACGGCATCGCCGCACTTCTCGACATCAAGCTGGAAGTAAAAGATTGGGAAAAGCACGGTCACGATTTGCCTCTCTTGGTGAATATGCAGCCAGCGGGCGAATATCTGGGTGAGGATTATCACCGCGCCGGAGGTGTGCCAGCCGTTGTGGCTGAATTAATAAGTGCAGGAAAAATTCACGAAAAGGCCCTCACCGTCAATGGCAAAACCATCGGTGAAAATTGTAAGGGCAAATTCTCCTGGAACCGCAAGGTGATCCGTGAGTTCAAAGATCCAATCATGAAAAACGCTGGGTTCAAAATGTTGCATGGCAATTTATTTGACTCCGCCATTATGAAAACCAGCGTGATCTCGGATGAATTCCGCAAGCGTTATCTTTCCAACCCAAAAGATCCAAATGCCTTTGAAGCCAAAGCCATCGTGTTTGATGGGCCAGAAGATTATCACGCTAACATCGATAACCCGGCTTTGAATGTGGATGAAAACACAATTCTGTTCATCCGTGGTGTTGGCCCGTTGGGTTATCCGGGCGCAGCTGAAGTGGTCAACATGCGTGCACCTAATTATCTCTTGGAGAAAGGTATCCGTGCGCTGCCTTGTGTGGGCGATGGCCGTCAATCCGGCACATCGGGCTCACCTTCCATTCTCAATGCTTCACCAGAAGCAGCAGCAGGCGGAGGCTTAGCGATTTTGAAAAACGGCGACAAAGTGCGCATCGATCTCAATACTGGCGATTGCAACGTTTTGATCAGCGCTGACGAAATCGCCAAGCGCCGCGATGCCTTGGAAAAAAGCGGCGGCTACAAAGTCCCGCCATCACAAACGCCGTGGCAAGAGATCTTCCGCAACACCACAGAACAGTTGGCCCAAGGCATGATCATCAAAGGTTCAACTAAATTCCAACGCGTGGCCAAGACCATGGGTATCCCGAGGGACAATCATTGATACGCCACATTAAGTCGAAATCCCTCAACGCCAGCTTTTCTGATTTTGGCGCTAGGGTTTTAACGGTAGAAATAGACGGCGTTGATGTGGCCTTTGGCACGTCATTGGATGAGGCCGAACACGAAAAGTGGGATATTTATGCCGGAGCCACTTTGGGTCGCTATGCCGGGCGCATAACTGATTCCAAATTCACCTTAGATGGCACTGAATTTCAACTGGCTCCAAACCGCGACGGCTTTCAGCTTCATGGTGGGCCTAAGGGTTTTGGCAACAGCTTTTGGCAGGCCAAGCAAACCGACAGCGAGGTTGAATTCTCACTGTCAAGCCCTGATGGTGATCAAGGCTTCCCGGGCGAGCTTCACGCCAAAGCCATTTTTGGTGTTAAAGAAAATATATTGTGGGCAGAACTCACCGCCACCACCTTCAAACCAACCGTCGTCAATCTCACTAATCACGTGTATTGGAATCTTGCAGGCCCAACCGCTGGCAAAAACTCTGGCCTCGCCCAAGAGGTCATGATCAACGCCAGCCACACCTTGGTGACCAACCAAAACATTCTGCCGACAGGTGAGATGGCATCAGTCAAAGACACACGGTTTGATTTTCGCAAACCACGCGCCATAGCTGAATCCTATGACGACTGTTACTGTTTGGATGGTACGCGGGGAGTTATGAAACTTGCGGCAAGCGTGCGCGACCCTGTTTCTGGCCGCCGCATGGAAATGTGGACAACTGAATGCGCAATGCAATTTTATACGGGCATTCATTGGAACAATACGTTTCCCGGCAAGGGCAAACCGATGGAACAGTTTCAGGCCATAGCGCTTGAAGCGCAAAATATGCCTGACGCGCCCAATCACCCGAACTTCCCCAGTTCTGTTCTGCGGCCCGGCACGCAATATCGCAACCGCATTGAGTGGCGCTTCACTTAAAAGAACAGTGCGACCCCGACGCCGCAAAAGGCCAGCACAATGGCCGCGAGATAAAGCCGCAACGTTGTTACATAAACCTGCTCCAACGTTTCTGTTTTGTGGCGAATGTCGAGAATGCGGTAGAGAACCAGCACCATAATTATCAATGCCGGTAACAGAGTTGCCGCAACAATCCAATCGGCAAAATTCTTCATTTCCGAAACTTGATCATCACGTGTTGCCCAATTCGCGAGAAAGTTGAGCAGAAAACCCATGATAATGCCCAGAGATGTCACCATCGGTTGGCGATAGGCGGCCAAATCTTTTACTCTCAATTCGCTCATGTCACACCATCCATCATAAGAAGTTATACGGATCAACATCCAACTGCAAAGCCAACGAGCCCGTGGGCTTCACGTCTTTCAACCACGTGCCAAGATAGGCTTGCAAATTCACGTCGCGTTTGGCTTTCACCAAAAGCCTTATTCGGTGTCGCCCACGCACCATGGCAATGGGCGCTGGTGCTGGCCCCAAAACTTGAATGCCTTCGGCCTGCGGCGCACGCAAGGCCAGATCCCGTGCAAAGCGCTGGGTGGCATTTGCATCAACCCCAGAAATCACCAACCCTGCAAGTCGTCCATGCGGTGGCAAACCAGCCATTTCACGGATACGTTTTTCACCCTCTAAATAAGTGTCGCGGTCACCGCGCTCCAATGCCTTCATCAAAGGGTTCTGTGCTAAATAGGTTTGCACCAAGGCACGACCAGGCTTTTCACCGCGCCCTG
>PLXI01000160.1 GCA_003151375.1 Hyphomicrobiales bacterium | reverse complement strand
CCGCCCAAGCTACGCTTAAAATGCATAAAAAATAATATAGTTCAATTGGTTAACCACAAACTATAATGATCCCTTAATAGTTGTTTCTTTCGGTTGGCTGGCATGGTTAACCTATGCTAAACGCGAATATGCGTAAGCTGCCAAAATGGTAGTTGCGTCTATACAGTGGGGTATGAGGGTATTGTTTAGCGTCGAACGCAAAACGCGCAGCAGCGTGTATGACGATTTTGATGCGCCAGACGAGGCTTCTCGTTTTTGGCTGCTCAACCNNGACCTTGAGGGCAAGGTTTCTCTCCTTTCACCTGACCTGGCGCTGGCTAATCTTAATTTTGCTGCGCTTCGTCATCAAACTGTCGATACCGACAGCAAAAGCGATTTGGTGAGCGTGCCTGTAGCAATTGCAACACCCACAGCCCTCCTATCTGTTCCAAAAGACAAGCCTGCCAATATGGCGAAAATTGCAGCCGCCCAACGCGCTTATAAAATCATTCCTGCTTCATACCAAACCGATGCTGACGGCGAAGAATTAAACTCAACTGGCACCAAGCATATGGTGTCGGGATCAGCCCTTCCTCCAGGCAGCCCGTTGGTTCTCGTGCCACCAGCGCGCCAACCACTTGCTAACGCAGCACCAGCCACCACATCGCCAGTATTGCAGGCCGTGGCACTGAACCGGTTAGAAACAGCCGAATTAACCTGCCTCGCCAAAGCCGTTTATTTTGAAGCGCGTTCAGAATCTGAACTTGGCCAATTGGCCGTCGCTAAAGTCGTTCTCAACCGTGTGAAAAACCCTGACTATCCAAAAACCATCTGCGGCGTGGTTTATCAGGGATCAGAGCACCGCAATTCTTGCCAATTCTCCTTTGCCTGTGATGGCATGGCCAACCGGGTTCGCTCACCCGAAGCTTGGTTCCGCGCCAAGCGTATAGCGACCCGCGCCATGGCCGATGATCCGGCAATTCGCATGTTACNNCGCAATGGCCGATGATCCTGCAATTCGCATGTTACAGGCGGTGAACTATCACGCTGATTACGTAACCCCAGGCTGGGCCAAAACCATGAAGCGCCTGATCCGCATTGGCCATCACATCTTCTATAGCCGCTATAGCGAAGGCTAAATCTTTAGTGTGAATGCCGAGCCTGAAAAGGCTTCCGCCCCGCGGCCAATGCTTTCAACAGCGTGCAACATGCGCCCTTCTCTGCCCAATGCCTCATCCATCTTTGCAGTGATCAAACGGTTTGGCGTGGCCGAGGCTGAAGCTGCGCGCAATTCTGCAGCCAAACTCATCTCGTCTTCATCTGGACGCAAAATGCACATGGCCGCAAATGCGGTAGCAGTGGAACGGCTGATGCCCGCCCAGCAATGAACCAGCATTGGCGATTTTCTATCCCAAGCCTTCACAAAAGAAATCAGTCGCTCAACATCTGAATCGCTTGGCGCTATCATGCCTTCGGTTGGGGCGTTGATGTCGTTGAACGACAGCCGCAAACGCCTGCCTTCTGCCAGCGACGGGAAAACTGGATGCGCAGTCTCTGGTGCAAGTATGCCGATTGCTGAACCCACTTTGTGTTTCACCACCAAATCAGGTGCGGCATGAAGCCCGCAAACAATAATCATGACACAGCCTCAAATCTAGCCACATAAAGTGCCGCGGCCCGCGTTGGCGCTAAAGGCTGAAGTGCTAAAAACTGTTTGAAGCCTTGACCTGAAAGGCCGCGTGGCCGCCCGAACAATAATGCTGCTTCATCGAGACCAAAACCCGCCAGTTGTGTGGCCTCTAAATAGGCAGCAATCTGATCGGCTTGTTTGATTTCATCCACAGTGGCCGCATCCAGCGCCACTGGCAAACCAAAGCGCAGATGAACCGCCGCCATAAGGCGTTTTTCAATCGCCTTGTAATCACCACCCAATGCCGCTTTGAAGGGCGAGATCATGTCACCAATCACATATTCAGCTGCATCATGCAGCAGGCACGCCAGTTGGTCTTTTTGGCTGACGGTTTTGTGCTTGTGGCTGAAAATCGCCTCAACCAAAACGCAATGTTGCGCCACTGAAAATGCGTTTGAACCCTTGGTTTGGCCATTCCACCGTGCCACCCGCGCCAGCCCATGGGCAATATCTTCAATTTCAATATCCAAGGGCGATGGATCCAGCAAATCAAGCCTGCGCCCAGAAAGCATGCGTTGCCAAGCGCGCTTCATCTGCGAGCGAGCTTTTTGACCACGTCATGCCGGTGGCAGGTTTCGAGATGATCATTATATAGCCCACACGCTTGCATAAATGCATAGATAATTGTGGGCCCAACAAATTTAAAGCCGCGTTGCTTAAGGTCTTTAGAAATCTTTTCGGTGAGTGCCGATTTAGGCGGAATTTGTTTCAATGCGCCATAGTTTTCGCAAATCGGCTCACCCCCCACCGCATCCCACCAATAGGCCGAAAAATCCTTCATCTCCAAATAAGCGTTGGCCGAAAGCACCGCTCCTTCAATCTTGGAACGATTACGCACAATGCCTACA
Organism: Hyphomicrobiales bacterium; assembly: GCA_003151375.1. GTDB lineage: Bacteria > Pseudomonadota > Alphaproteobacteria > Rhizobiales > Aestuariivirgaceae > Aestuariivirga. Next base: position 2,027 of record PLXI01000160.1, on the reverse strand, counting down.
TCTTGCATCAACGCTTCGATCTTGGCGGGTTTGTATTTGGCAATGATCTCGGGTTTGAAACCATCAAACGCCTTGCGGTAATTATCGCGCTTGCGCAAAATCGTAATCCACGACAAGCCCGCCTGAGCACCATCGAGTACCAACTTCTCAAATAGAGCGCGGCTATCATATTCCGGCACACCCCATTCCTCATCGTGATAGCGCATATAGAGGGGATCAGTGCCACACCAGCCACAGCGGCATTTGCCATCTTCATGCAGAACAGCACTCATAGCTTCATCCATTCTGATTTTTGTATCGCGATGCCACCGGGAAGGCCATGTTCCGCGACGCGGTCAAGCCTCAATAGTGCCAGAGTCTGTTTGCCATTGCGGCCCAAAACCTCGCCAAGCAATATGTCACCATTGCGAATTTCATCCGTTGGCTGATCACTTTCAAATGTGAGTGCCATGATGCGGCTGCGCGCTAGGCCGCGGTGTTGCATCCGTGAAACAACTTCTTGGCCTATGTAGCAACCCTTGGCGAAATCCACTGCATGGAACAGATCAAAATTCGCCTCATGCGGAAATAATTTGCCCGAGCCAATCTCATCGCTGTCCGCAATACCTAAGGCAAAACGCCTTATGTTATATGCTGTCGCCTTGCCCAGAACAGCAGCAGCCGCAATCATCCTGTTGCCAAGACTCGCATGGCGCGGATCAACCGCACCTTGGCCGCCAACCACAACATGCAAATCATCACACGGGATAATTTCAAACTTGGCGCGCAGTCGGTAAAGCTTCAGCTTGGCAATAAGTGCGTCGCGCTGATCAATGGCGCAGTCTAAAAACACAGACTCAGCAGCATGGTGAATGAACACATCATGCAAAATTTTCCCCTGTGGCGAAAGCAACGCGCCATAAGCCAAACCACCCTGATTCAAATTCTCAATAGAGCACGTTAAGATATTGTGTAGAAACGATAAACCGCCAACGCCCCGCAGCTCAATAACAGCGCGGTTGGAGAGTGTTTCAGCAGCATATGTGTTCACAGTTGCCATGGGCTGAGAGACGGTTTACGGGATGGGCATCAGTGAGGCAAGGCTATGGCCACAACAGTTGATCTTATCCTCAGAAACGCAACCCTCGCCACGCCGTCAGGCATTGCAGAAGGCAGTATCGCAGTTGCACACGGGCACATTGTTGGTCTGGGCGATGTATCGGGTTTTCAAGCAACAGAAGAATTGGATTGTCGCAATCTGCATATTCTCCCCGGTGTGATCGACAGCCAAGTTCACTTCCGTGAACCCGGTCTCACCCATAAGGAAGATTTAGAAACTGGTAGTCGCTCCGCCGTTGCTGGCGGCGTCACCGCAGTTTTTGAAATGCCCAACACCAAGCCGGTAACCACTTCCGCCGCCGCATTGGCTGATAAAGTTTCGCTTGCTCATCACCGCATGTTTTGCGATTTCGCATTCTATGTTGGCGGCACGCGTGAAAATGTTTCTGAGATCAATGCGCTGGAAAACTTGCCTGCCTCGGCTGGGATAAAAGTTTTTGCGGGCTCTTCAACCGGGGATTTGTTGGTAGAAGATGAGGCGGGGTTGGAAGCAATTATCTCTCATCTCACCCGCCGCGCCGCGTTCCATTCCGAGGATGAAGCGCGTCTTCGGGCGCGTGTTTTCCACCAGCGCGCTGGCGATCCATCATCGCATCACATTTGGCGCGATGTAGAAGCCGCTGTCATCTCCACCAAGCGCCTCATCAAAATAGCTCAGAAGCATAACAAGCGAATTCACATCCTGCATATTTCCACCGCCGAAGAATTACCGCTGCTGGCAGATGCGCGCGATGTGGCGACGGTTGAGGCCACGCCCCACCATCTCACATTATCGTCTGATGACTACGCCACGCTCGGCACAAAATTACAGATGAACCCACCGGTTCGTGAAAAACACCACCGTGAGGCTTTGTGGGCGGCCATCAACAATGGGTTGGTGGATGTTCTGGGATCAGACCATGCGCCACACACGCTGGAAGAAAAGGCCA
>PLXI01000083.1 GCA_003151375.1 Hyphomicrobiales bacterium | reverse complement strand
TATTTTCCGCTCGGGAGTTCAGAGCTATAAAGACGTGCCGCGCAATCTTTATCACATTCAATGGAAGTTCCGCGATGAAGTGCGTCCGCGTTATGGCGTGATGCGTGGTCGCGAATTCTTGATGAAACATGCTTATTCATTTGATCTGACACGCGAAGCTGGCCAGCATTCTTACAACAAAATGTTTGTGAGCTATTTGCGCACCTTTGCCCGCATGGGGTTGCAAGCCGTTCCCATGCGCGCTGAAACCGGCCCTATCGGCGGCAAAGACAGCCATGAGTTCTTAATTCTCGCCCCAACCGGTGAATCAGAAGTGTTCTTCGATAGCCGCTTCCAAGACATGGATTGGAAGAACTTTGAGATTGATTATGATGATGTGAGCGAAGTGGCCAAGGTGGTGGATAAATTCACCAACATGTATGCCGCCACATCTGAAATGCATGATACTGAAGATTATGAAACTCGCGTGCCGCAGGCTAACCGCGTCACTGGCCGTGGCATCGAAGTGGGCCACATCTTCTTCTTCGGCGATAAATACTCGTTGCCCATGGGCTGCGAAGTGCAAGGCCAAGACGGCAAAAAGGTAACGCTGCAATCAGGTTCTTACGGCATTGGCGTCTCACGCCTCGTGGGAGGCATCATTGAGGCCAGCCACGATAAAGATGGCATCATCTGGCCTGAATCTGTGGCACCTTTCAAAGTCGGTCTTATCAACATCAAATCAGGCGATGCCGAAGCCGATGCTGCCGCAGAAAAAATCTATAAGGGTCTCACCGCCAAAGGCGTTGAAGTTTTATATGATGATCGCAATCAACCCGGCGGTGCCAAATTCGCGACCATGGATTTAATCGGCCTACCATGGCAGCTCATCATCGGCCCACGCGGATTGAAAGACGGCATTGCCGAAGTTAAAAACCGCAAAACCGGTGCGCGAGAGAATGTAGCGCTGGATAGAGTTGTGGAGAAAATGGCGGGATGAGCAGTCCGCGCCCCTTCGCTGGTTTTGAACTGATGCTGGCGTCTCGTTATTTGCGCGCCCGCCGCAAATCTGGGTTCATTTCAGTGATCTCGCTGTTTTCATTCCTCGGCATCATGTTGGGGGTGACAACACTGATTGTGGTGATGTCTGTCTTCAACGGCTTCCACGAAGAATTACTGGGCAAAATTCTAGGCTTCTCCGGTCATGCCAGCATTTACCGCGCTGACCAAGATCCATTTGAAAACTATCAGGACATGGCCGCAAAAGTCAGCGTCGTGGCGGGCGTTAAAACTGTCATTGCGTTAAATGAACAGCAGGTGATGGTGTCATCACTTAAAAATGCCACTGGCGCTTTGGTGCGCGGCATCAGTTCAGCGGATTTGTCCAAGCTGCCGGATATCAACAACAAAGATCTGCAAACCGCATTGAGGGCACCACCCAACATCGACAAACCGGCGGATCTCAAAGCATTTGATCAGTCAAACGGCGTGATTGTGGGCGCTGGCCTTGCACAAAAACATCAATTGGTTCTGGGTTCAACGGTTTCGCTGATCTCACCCAACGGGCCAGATAGCCCCATTGGCAATGTGCCCCACAGCAGAGAATATCAAGTGGTTGGCATCTTCAAGGCGGGCATGTCTGAATATGATGACAATGTGCTTTATATGCCAATGGCCGAAGCGCAGGACTTTTTCGGCACAGGCAACACCGCCACAAGTTTGGAAGTTATGGTGAATGATCCTGATGAAGTGCAAGGGCAGGTTGCCGCCATGTTGAACGCCAGCGGCAGCGACATGCTGGTGCAAACCTGGCAGGCCCGCAACGTGGCCTTTTTCAATGCGCTGGCAGTGGAGCGCAATGTCGTTACCATGGTTTTGTCTCTGGTGGTGATGGTAGCAGCACTCAACATCATCTCAGGCCTATATATGTTGGTGAAAGACAAAAGCTCTAACATTGCAATTCTGCGCACGATGGGCGCCACAAGAGGCTCCATCCTGCGCGTATTCTTTTTGACTGGTGCGGCCATTGGCACCTTGGGCACATTGGCTGGCCTTGTGTTGGGCGTGTTGATTTGTTGGAATGCCGAAAACATTCGCCGGGGCATTCAATGGCTTTCGGGGGTTGATCCCTTCAACGCCCAATTTTATTACCTCGCCCAATTGCCCGCGAAAATCTCTTATCCACAAACTCTTGGCATTGTGGGTTTTGCACTGCTGATCTCATATCTTGCCACCATCTATCCGGCATGGAAGGCAGCGCGCCTCGATCCGGTAGAGGCTTTGCGTTACGAATGATATTGAAGCCGTCATTAGAACTGCGCAACGTCACTCGCATTTATGGCGAGGGCGAACAGCGCTTGGAGATTTTCAAAAACCTCTCACTCACGGTGCGGCCCGGAGAAATCGTGGCGCTGACTGGCCAATCAGGCTCGGGCAAATCATCACTGCTGCATATCGCGGGCCTGTTGGAAAAACCAACGGCGGGGCAGGTGTTGATCGCCGGACAGGATTGCACCCCGATGGACGATAGAACCAAAACTGCAGTGCGCCGCGTGGGGATTGGTTTTGTCTATCAATTCCATCATCTTTTGCCGGAATTCAGCGCATTGGAAAATGTGATGATGCCGCAATTTATCAATGGCGCATCGAAAAAAGCAGCGAGCCTACGCGCAACAGAATTACTCAAACGCATGGGCCTGGCGCAACGTTTGGGGCACAGGCCGGGAGAAATGTCTGGTGGCGAACAACAACGCGTGGCCATTGCCAGGGCTATCGCCAATCGCCCGCTTTTGCTGTTGGCTGATGAACCCACCGGCAATCTTGATCCGCCAACGGGAGAAATGGTGCATCAGGAATTCGTGCGCCTATTGGCAGAAGAGGGGCTTGGTGCCTTGATAGCCACGCATAATCTGGATTTTGCCGCGCGCATGTCAAGGCAGGTGAGCCTTGCAAATGGCGCATTGGCTGCGGTTTAGCGAAAAAATTCTGGTGCCAACCCGCGAACAAGGCTTTTGACTCAGCCGCCCAAAGGCTATGCTCAGATTATGGCTATGCCCACATTCATTCACTTGCGCGTCCATTCGGCTTATTCCCTATCGGAAGGTGCGTTGCAGATTAAAAAGCTGGTGGACCTCGCCAAAGACGCCAAGATGCCAGCCGTTGCTGTTACGGATACAAACAATCTGTTTGGAGCGCTGGAGTTTTCAGAAGCCGCCGTTGACAAGGGCATACAACCTATCATCGGGCTTGATCTCAAACTTGACGTAAACCCATCCAAAGATGGCGACAACAAATTCCAAAAAGATGCGGGGCTACGCCGCTTTTCTTCCGTGGTTCTGTTGGCCAAGAATGAGCTTGGCTATCATAATCTGATGAAGCTTTCATCCGCAGCCTTTCTGGAGACGGCGGACAATGCCGAGCCACATGTTTCTTTTGCGCGGCTGAGTGAATTGTCTGGTGGTTTGATTTGTCTCACGGGCGGGCCTGGTGGGCCGATCAACGCAGCCTTGGTGAATGGCCAACGCACCGCTGCTGCAGAAATCCTCACGCGGCTTCACGCGCTGTTCGCGGACAGGCTCTATATCGAGCTGCAACGTCACGGCACCACGACCGAGAAGGCAGCAGAACAAGGCCTCATTGATCTGGCCTATGAAAACGCCATTCCATTGGTTGCCACCAATCAATGTTATTTCGCCAAGCCAGATGACTATGGTGCGCATGATGCGTTGATCTGCATCGCTGAGGGCGAAGTGTTGGCCGAACCAAATCGCCGCAGGCTCACGCCGGAACACTATTTTAAAAGCCAACAGGAAATGGCAGCGCTGTTTGCAGATTTTCCTGAAGCGATCGAAAACACGGTCGAGATCGCCCAACGCTGCTCATATTGGGCGCATGGCAAAAAGCCCATTCTGCCGCGCTTTGCTGAGGGTGATGAAGCAGTTGTCTTGCGCCGTGAGGCCATGGCAGGTTTGGATAAGCGCATCGCAGTAACAGGGCTCGCGCCAAATTTCGCGCGCGAAGATTATGACAAGCGGCTGGATTTTGAACTCAGTGTCATCATCAAGATGAACTATCCGGGCTATTTCTTAATCGTTGCCGACTTTATTTCTTGGGCAAAAGATCAGGGCATTCCGGTGGGGCCGGGTCGTGGTTCAGGTGCTGGTTCCCTGGTGGCCTATTCCCTTAGAATCACCGACTTAGATCCTTTGCGTTTTGGCCTGCTGTTTGAACGCTTTCTGAATCCAGACCGCGTGTCCATGCCCGACTTTGATATAGACTTCTGCCAAGACCGGCGCGATGAAGTCATCAGCTATGTGCAAAGCCGCTATGGCAAAGACCGCGTGGCGCAAATCATCACCTTCGGTAAATTGCAATCACGCATGGTCACGCGCGATGTGGGCCGTGTGTTGCAAATGCCTTATGGGCAGGTCGACCGCCTCTCAAAGATGATACAGGTTAATGCCACCAATCCCATTTCGCTTGAACAAGCCATTGAGCTTGAGCCGCGTTTAAGTGAGGAGCGTGAACGTGATCCCAATGTTGCAGCGCTGTTTGATATCGCGCTGAAACTTGAAGGGCTTTACCGCAACGCTTCCACCCACGCGGCCGGCATTGTGATTGCTGATAGGCCGCTGACTGAATTGGTGCCGCTTTACCGCGACCCACGCTCAGGCCTGCCTGCCACACAGTTCAGCATGAAATATGTCGAGAAGGCCGGATTGGTGAAGTTCGACTTTCTCGGTCTGAAAACTTTAACGGTGATTGAAAAAGCCCAAAAGCTGATCCGCGTTACAGCACCTGATTTTCATGCCTCACATATTCCATTGGATGATGTCAAAACGTTTGAAATGTTAGCCCATGGTGACACAGTAGGCGTGTTCCAATTGGAAAGTGCGGGCATGCGAGATGCTGTGCGCGCCATGAAAGCCGATAAGCTGGAAGATTTGATCGCTTTAGTGGCGCTCTATCGTCCGGGTCCGATGGCGCAAATTCCAACCTATTGCGCGCGCAAGCTGGGCAAAGAAAAAGTTGAATATCTTCATCCGGTGTTAGAACCCATTCTTAAAGAAACCTTTGGCGTTATCACCTATCAAGAACAGGTGCAGCAAGCCGCGCGTGACATGGCCGGTTATACATTGGCGCAGGCCGATTTATTGCGCCGCGCTATGGGCAAGAAGATAAAAAAAGAAATGGATGACCAACGCGCCGTCTTCATGAAGGGTGCGGCTGCCAATGGTATTGATATAGATATCGCCAAGGCCACGTTTGATGCCTGCGCCAAATTCGCTGAATATGGCTTCAACAAATCTCACTCAGCGCCTTACGCATATATCAGCTATCAAACCGCTTATCTCAAGGCCAATTATCCGGTTGAATTTCTCGCCGCGTCGATGACGCTAGACATGGGTAACACCGATAAGCTGATGCTGTTCAAGCGTGAAGCAGAACGCATGGGCATAAAGGTTTTGCCGCCATCGGTGAACGCAGGCGGAGTTGATTTTGCGGTCAATGACGGCGCAATTATTTATTCAATGGCGGCGCTGAAAAATGTCGGCGCTGGTGCCATTGCTGAGATAATTGCGACGCGAAGCGAAGGCTGGACCTTCAAATCACTGGGTGATTTTGCGCGGCGTGTTCCGCCCCATGCGCTCAACCGCCGTGCACTTGAAAGCCTGGTCAAGGCCGGTGCCTTTGATGCGCTTAACGTCAACCGCGCTGTGGTATTGGAAACAGTGGATTCAATTATTGCTATTGCGGGCCGCAACGCCAGTGAGGCCGCTGCCGGACAGAACGATATGTTCGGCAGTGTCAGTGGCGGCAGTGCTGATGAAATCGTCTTGCCGCGCCGTGATGCCTGGCTGCCCATGGAAAGGCTCGGCCATGAATTTGATGCGGTGGGTTTTTATCTCTCCGGCCATCCGCTGGATGAATATGCCAAGGCGCTCAACCGTCTTGGCGTGGAAAGCTATGCCAGCTTCCGCGAAAAAGCTTTGACCAAAGGTGCCACGGCCGCGCGCTTGGCAGGCACGGTTACGATGAAACAAGAGCGCCGCTCCAAACAAGGTAATAAATTTGCCTTTGTCGGTTTCTCTGATCCGTCTGGCCAATTTGAAACGGTGGTCTTCTCAGATCAATTGGCGGCAGCGCGCGAATTGCTGGAACCAGGTCGCGCCGTTGTGCTTCGGGTTGAAGCTGATGTTGAAGGCGAAGAAGTCAAACTTCGCCTGCAAAGTGTTGAAGCGCTGGACAAGGCCGCCGCCACTATCACGCAAGGCATTCAAATTTTTATGCGTGATGCTTCCGCCATCGCGGGCATCGCCAAACGCCTGCAAACTGGTGGGCGCAGCCCGGCGCGGATTACGCTAATGTTGGAAGCTGGCCGCGAAGTGGAAATTGGACTGGGTTCAAAATTCAACATCAATCCGCAGATCAAGGGCGCTGTGCGCGCGATGGACGGTGTGGTTGATGTGCAAGACTTGTGAATCGACGATCGAACTAATTGCGCAGTTCTTCGCCTACATTGCTGAATTGATGCGCATCCAAATATTTCACAAATTCAATGGCCACACCATTTTCTAAATAGCGAATAACGCGGCCCTTCATGCGCCCAAGCATGAGAAATGTTCCCAGTCCCGGCATCACATCAGTTTTAATGGCGGCACTTGCAACCGAGATGTCGATCACCTCGCATGGATAAACCCGGCCATCAGGCAACATAATCTGTGATTGTTTCTCAGTTGGCTCAATGCGCAAAAAGCGGCGCGCACCAGCGCCAGTCGCAGGAACATCACCGAGCAGCATTTTCACGCGTTGCTGCAAGCGTTCAAGCCGTGCACCAGTAAGAGAAAATGTAACGGTGAAACCACCTTCTACAGCTCGCCCAACACTGGCTTCAATCCGCCCTAAATCACCAATGTAGGCCACAATTGGCACACCGATGTGTGGCATCTTGGAGCTCAGGAAAGTTGCGCCAGTGATCGACAGGTTGGTTACTTGGCACTCATGCTCAATTTGATCAGGCAGCATAAAACGCGCCGCAATTTCCTTGGCGGGTTTGGGTTGATCAATATGCTCAGGTGATAAAGTTTGAGCGGTGAACAAGGTGTTGGCTCCTAGCTAATGGCGTCTCGCGGGGATCATCTGCACCAAACGCGAGCAAACGAATTACGATCCATTAAACGTGGGAGTATGTAAAAAGAAGGTTAAGATTTGGTGCTCAAAGCGCCAGCAATTTAGCGGTGCAATTTCTCTCAACTTAAGTAAATTTAATCTAGCGCGATAGGCCGCCTTGTATGACGCGCAACCGCAAATTACCTACAGTTTTGGTCAGCTCAATTGCGGTTTCTGCGGGCGTTCCAGCAAGGTGTTCAGTCCAGATCAGGCGTGCTGAAAAAAGCTCTATTTGCACTTTGCCCTTCGTCTCTTCAATGCTGTTGCGGGCCAATTCAAATAAACCACAAATGAGCTGCGGTTTGCCTGTTGCAGTGTTCAGAACTGGCAGAACCAATAATTCGGCTACTGTGGCAGATTCATTTTCATCCACTATACGCATCCGCATCAGGCCAGGTTGCAAGCGTTCCTCAGATATGTTGAGCACCCGTTCAATCACATGGCTTTCAAAGGAATCGAATTGCGCGAGAACCTGTTGGCCGGTGACGTTCTGGCCCAGCATTGCGCACACTGCGCCACCAGCGAGGCGGTATTGCCATTTGCTATCGGCATTACGGTCTAAAATGGCCAAATTGCTGATAACATTGGCCAGATCGGCAAAAGCGATTTCATTGCGATCAGGGCAGGGGCGCTCAGCGCGCAAAGCCTCCCAATGACGAAACAGAGCGCGGCTGCCAGCATGAGAAATATGCGCTGATGCGCTTTCAATTTCGTTGCGATTGTGAACCTGCATAGCCTATCCTTAATTACTGGGCCAAGCCTTGGTGGCTTGTCCCGATTTGAACCTTG
>PLXI01000085.1 GCA_003151375.1 Hyphomicrobiales bacterium | reverse complement strand
GGTTAATCCCCAAAATCTCAGCGGCCTTCAATTGGTTGCCATGGGTGAGCGAAAGCACTGACCTGATCAACGGCGGCTCCACTTCAGCTAAAATGCGGTCATAGAGGCCATTGGGTGGTAAAGTTCCCGCCAGCGTGGCATTGGCTTTGGCGAGATAGTGTTCGACAAATTCGGAAAGCGTTTGCGGCCCCGAGCTTGAAATGTCGCGCGTGCTTATGCCCTCGGTGGCACTGGACAATTCCGCCAACACNNTCAAGTTCACGCACATTGCCCGGCCAACTATGACTGCGCATTGCGTCCAAAGCATCAGGTGCGATGTCCTTTTGTGGTAAGCCACCTTGCGATGCAGTGGCCAAGAAATGCCGCGCCAGATCTGGTAAATCCTCGAGCCTGTCTCGAAGTGCCGGAATGCGCAGTGGCACAACATTCAAACGGAAGAAGAGATCTTCGCGGAATTGACCTTGAGCAATCATCCGTCGCAAATCGCGGTGCGTGGCGGCAATGATGCGTACATTGGTTTTAATCGGGCTGCTGCCACCCACTGAATTGTATTCACCTTGCTGCAAAACGCGCAAAAGTCTGGTCTGTGCCTCAAGCGGCATGTCACCAATTTCATCCAAGAATAAAGTTCCGCCCTCAGCTTGTTCAAAGCGGCCAGCATTGCGTGATGTGGCTCCGGTGAAGGCACCTTTCTCATGGCCGAAAAGTTCGCTTTCAATCAACTCGGCGGNNCCACCAATTCTTTGCCGGTGCCGCTTTCTCCAAAGATCGTCACGGTTAAATCGGTTTGTGTAAGGCGCGCGATAACGCGGTAAATATCCTGCATGGCAGGAGAGCGTCCGATGATCGGCAGATTTTCTGTTACTGGCCGCACGGCGCCCGTAGAAACAGTTGCCTTTGCGGATTGCTCCAAAGCGCGCGCCACTGATTGCAGCAACACATTTAAATCAAACGGCTTGGGCAGATAGTCATAGGCCCCAAGCTCAGTCGCGCGAATGGCCGTCATGATGGTGTTTTGCGCGCTCATCACAATAACTGGCAAACGCGGCCTCAGTTTTCGCACGCGCGGCAACATGTCGAAGCCATTTTCATCAGGCAAAATTACATCAGTGATCACTACGTCGCCAATTCCGTCAGCCACCCAACGCCAGAGCGCTGTGGCAGTGGCAGTGGCGCGCACGGTGTAGCCAGCGCGGGTTAGGGCTTGGGTCAACACCGTGCGAATGGTGCTGTCATCATCAGCTAGTAAAACAGTCTTGCCGCTCATCGTGCTTTCTCCAAATTCGATCCTAACGGCAACAAAATGCGGAAAGTTGTGCCGCGTTCACGCCCGATACATTCCACCACGCCGCCATGGTCGCGCACGATTTTTGCAACCAGCGCCAATCCAAGCCCTCGTCCTTGCGATTTCGATGAAATGAACGGATCAAAAATATGCGGACGCAATTCCTCCGCAACGCCGTGCCCCTCATCATGCACACATACTTCAAGAGGTAATGATATGCGTTCCCCGCCGCCAACTACGGCCAGCTTCATGCCTGGCTTGAATGCTGTGCTGAGACGCAGCTCTCCGCCCTGCCCGTCCATGGCTTCAACTGCGTTCTTGGCAAGGTTCAGGAAAACTTGCACCAATTGATCTTTGCTGCCGCTTACATCAGGCAGAGACGGATCGTATTCCTCGGCCAAATGAATGCCCTCTGGCGCCTCTGCCAGAAGTAATTGCTTTACGCGCTCCAACACCACGTGAATGTTTACGGCCTCACGTTCCACCGGTCGTTCATCCGAGAACACTTCCATCTGATTGACGAGATTGCGGATACGGTCAGTCTCCTCGCAAATCATCCGCGCTAATGGCTGATCTTGTGGTGCAAGCGATGGCTCCAACAATTGAGCCGCACCACGGATGCCGGCCAGCGGGTTTTTTATTTCATGTGCCAACATCGATGCCATGCCGGAAACTGAACGTGCCGCCCCTTGATGTGATAGTTGTAAATCAAACTTCTTAGCCATGCTTTGGCGTTGAATGCTGATCAGCACATGGCCCGCCGCCTCGCCAATGGCCGTTGTGGTAAAATCTACAATTCGTTCTCCACCATATCGCGGCGTGCCAACGCTGATGGCATATTCATTAACAACGCCACCGCCCTCGCGCGCCCGACCCAAGGCCTCTAATGCAGGGCTAGAAAAAGGAAAAAGTTCAGCCACGTCGAGTTTTCGCAACATGGAAAAGCTTGCCTGAAAAAAATCTTCAGCCGCCGAATTGGCTGAAACAATTTCACCTTTTGGCCCCGCCACCAACAATGGGAAGGGCATGGCCTCAATGATGAGGCGCGGCAGAACATCATCTTTGCTCATGCCGCCAACCCCATTCTGTCAGAGGCCATATCATAAATTTCACGCAAGCCTTGGCGCACAATGTCGTTGTTAGTTTGGCCCAACAGGCCAGCCCGCGCCGCCATCGTCTGTTCTGCCGAAATCAAATCTCGCTCATAAAGCCGAGCAATCCCCCAACCTAAATGCTTACGGAATGTTTTGTTACCAAGCGCTCCACCATAAAGACGAAGCGTCTCATCGTTTTGTTGAAGAACAATAGCCAATTCCTCAGCTAAGCTTGGTTGCTTGCGGCCCGAGCCTACATTTAATTGCTCAGCTACAACGGCTGGCCACCAAGGCCGCCCATAAGCGCCGCGCCCAATCATCACTGCATTGGCTCCCGACGCCAGCATCATGGCTTTGGCATCATCGGCTGAAGCACAATCACCATTTGCCACCAGTGGAATTTTGATTTGGTCGCGCACCGCGCGAATGGCGGCCCAATCCGCTTTGCCAGTATAAAACTGGCAGCGTGTTCGGCCGTGCACTGTAATCATTGCAACGCCAGCAGCCTCAGCCCGCTTAGCCAACTCTGGTGCATTCAATGAACGCTCGTCCCAACCTAAACGCATCTTCAGCGTCACAGGAACGCGCGCAGCGTTCACAGTGGCTTCAACCAGCGTGATGGCATGATCCAGATTGCGCATCAGTGCCGAACCGGAAAGCCCACCTGTCACTTGTCTGGCAGGGCAACCCATATTGATATCGATTATGTCAGCGCCCAAGTCTTGCGCCACGCGAGCCCCCTCCGCCATCCAACGCGCCTCGCGCCCAGCCAGTTGCATAACAAATGGCGAAAGCCTATGCCCGCAACGCGCGCGCCGCACCATGTCACGGCGTTCACGCACCAGTTCTTCTGATGCCACCATTTCTGATACAACCAGCCCGGCGCCCGTTTGATGAGCAGCCAAGCGAAAGGCCTCGTCCGTCACTCCTGACATAGGAGCCAGAAAGACCGGATTCTTTACTGCTAACTTACCTATCACAATGCTCATATTTTAATCACTAATCGAATTCGTCTGTTATTTAGGCAAATTATCGATTGTGGGGCCTAGGTCAAGCAAATAATGCACTGCAACATCAGTCACGCACAGGATTGCAATCAGCCAGTCTTTCGCTATCCATGGCCACCATGAAGACCGTTGCCGTAATCGTTGCCGCAGGCACAGGCCAGCGCGCGGGGGGAGACCTGCCTAAGCAGTTTCAATTGTTGGGCGGCAAATCCGTTTTGCGCCACACGCTTGAGGCCTTTGCGCAGCACCCGCAAATCCACACGGTTATCACGGTGATCGCCGCAGGATTTGAAAACCATTATGCTGAGTCGGCAGATGGCCTCGCCCTGCC
>PLXI01000227.1 GCA_003151375.1 Hyphomicrobiales bacterium | reverse complement strand
GTGGTCACGCCCGAATCCTTGGCGACGATTTCTTCCATGCCGGTGCCGACGAGCGGCGCTTCCGAACGGATAAGCGGCACAGCCTGGCGTTGCATGTTGGAACCCATGAGGGCGCGGTTTGCGTCATCGTTTTCCAAGAACGGAATAAGAGCCGCAGCAACAGATACGATCTGCTTTGGTGACACGTCAGCAAAATCCACCGCTTCGGGTGCCACTTGGAACACGTCGCCTTGATAGCGCACGATGACTTGTTCCTCGGAGAATTTGTCATCCTTAGTCAAAGGCACATTGGCCTGAGCAATATGATATTTGGCTTCTTCAGTGGCCGAGAGATATTTTACCTCATTGGTCACTTTGCCCTTNNATCAGGCCGATGTTCGGACCTTCAGGCGTTTCAATTGGGCAGATGCGGCCATAATGGGTTGGATGCACGTCACGCACTTCAAAGCCAGCACGTTCACGCGTCAAACCACCTGGGCCAAGCGCCGAGAGGCGGCGCTTATGTGTGATTTCTGACAGCGGATTGGTCTGATCCATAAACTGCGAAAGCTGTGACGAGCCGAAGAATTCACGGACCGCTGCGGCGGCTGGCTTGGCGTTGATCAAATCATGCGGCATCACGGTGTCAATATCCACCGATGACAAACGCTCTTTAATCGCGCGTTCCATGCGCACGAGACCCAAGCGATATTGATTTTCCATCAACTCACCAACCGAGCGAACGCGGCGGTTGCCGAGGTTGTCAATGTCGTCAATCTCGCCCTTCGAGTCGCGCAAATCATGCAATGTCTTGACGATCAGCAGAATGTCTTCCTTGCGCAGCACGCGCACATTGTCATCGACATTCAGTTCAAGACGCATGTTCATTTTCACGCGGCCAACAGCCGAGAGATCATAACGTTCTTGGTCAAAGAACAGGCCCTTGAACAAAGCTTCAGCGCCTTCGCGCGTTGGCGGTTCACCTGGGCGCATAACGCGGTAAATTTCAACCAGCGCCTGCTCATAGCTCTCGCATTTATCAGCCTTCAACGTGTTGCGGATATAAGCACCAGTGTTAACGTGATCGATATCCAAAATGTTAAGGCTCTTGAAGCCCAGTTCTTTCAGGGTCTTCAAAGACTTTTCGGTGATTTCTTCACCGGCTTCAGCATAAATTTCACCGGTCTTTTCATTGACCATTTCATCGGCGATATAGCGGCCATAGAGATCTTCATCACGCACCAACAATTCCTTGGTGCCATCTTCAGCGATCTTGCGGGCCATACGTGGTGAAATCTTTTTGCCAGCTTCAACAACCACCTTGCCGGTTTTAGCATCCACCAAATCGACCATTGGCTTCACGCCTTTGAAGCTCTCAGGCATATAGGGCATACGCCAGCCTTCTTTGGCCTGCGTGAAGGTGAGACTCTTGTAGAAATAATGCAGAATTTCTTCTGAGCTCATGCCCAAGGCATAAAACAGCGTGGTGACTGGCAGCTTGCGGCGGCGGTCAATACGCGCGAAAATCAAATCCTTGGCATCAAATTCAAAATCCAACCATGAACCACGATATGGGATCACGCGGGCAGCGAACAAAATCTTGCCCGAAGAATGGCTTTTGCCTTTGTCATTATCAAAGAACACGCCGGGTGAACGGTGCATCTGCGAAACAATAACACGCTCAGTGCCGTTCACAACAAAGGTGCCGTTCTTGGTCATGAGCGGAATTTCGCCCATNNGCGCGGCATAGGTCATGCCACGCTGTTGGCATTCATCCACATCAAACTTCGGCTGCTCAAATTCATAGCGCTTGAATTCCAAAACCGACTGGCCTTGGAAATCAGAGATTGGGAACACGCTTTTAAATACGGCTTGCAGCCCTTCGGCTTTGCGACCGCCAGCAGGTTCCGCCATTTGGAGGAACTGTTCGTAAGATTCGCGTTGCACCTCGATGAGGTTTGGCATCTCTGCCACCTCAATACCTTTTCCAAAGAATTTGCGGATACGCTTGCGTGATGCAACAGATCTTGTCTCGGCGGTTTTTGAATCAGACATGTGCTTCCCTGCTACTTTCTAAAAATCCGACGCCCTAAGACGCCCATAAACAGCTCACCGAAAACCTGAATTTCTCAGGTTTTTGATGAACTGCTCTCAAACTCTAACGCACCAACTTGCGATGGGAGGCAACCTTGTAGCTGCCTCCCATGGCCAAATTGTGATTACTTCAGCTCTACCTTGGCACCAACGGCCTCGAGCTTCTTCTTCATGTCTTCTGCGTCTTTCTTATTGACGCCTTCCTTCACGGCCTTTGGAGCGCCTTCGACAAGGTCTTTGGCTTCCTTCAGACCGANNCAGCGGCGGTAAGCATCACAGTGAACTCGGTCTTTTCTTCAACGGCAGCGGCAGCTGGGCCAGCAGCTGCGGCAGCAGCGGCAGGAGCAGCAGCAGAAACGCCCCACTTTTCCTCGAGCATCTTGGAAAGCTCAGCAGCTTCCAACACGGTCAATTTGGAAAGTTCTTCAACAATCTTGGCAAGATCAGCCATTTTTCATTCTCACTTTTATTAAGTCGGTTAAAACAACAATTGGACAAACAGTTCGTTATGCAGCCTTGGTGGCATAAGCATTCATCACCCTTGCCAGCTGACCAGCAGGTGCTGCAACCACACCGGCAATGCGGGTGGCTGGAGTCTGGATCATGCCAAGCAACTTAGCGCGCAACTCATTGAGCGACGGCAGTGATGCAAGTGCTTTAACGCCTTTATCGTCGAGGGTTTGTGGGCCGAGGGCACCGCCAAGAATTACGAACTTTTCGTTCGTCTTGGCGAAATCCGCAGCAACCTTCGGAGCCGATACAGGATCTGCGCCATATGCCAGCATAGTTGGGCCGGTCAGATATGATGCAATTCCCTTGGCGTCGGTGCCATCGAGAGCGAGCTTAACGAGGCTGTTCTTCGCCACCCTAATGGTGGCGCCAGCGGCGGCCATCTTGTTACGCAGGTCAAGAACCTGGTTCGCAGTCAGACCGTTGTTGTGGGCCACAACGACAACACCAGCGCTTTTAAACGCCGCGTTGAGCTTTGTGACGAGCTGTGATTTTTCAGCTTTTTCCACGTGCTCTTCTCCTCATTGGTCAAGTGCTTGATTGCACTTCACCGGTTGGACCAACCGCTTGTACTCAAAGCCTCTCGGCAATAAGCGCAAACGGAGCTTAAAGCCTGCCCCCAAGGTTTCCCTTGGATCGTTGAGGTCGCAACCGACTTAACTCTGCGTAAAGCAGAAAAAACTCGTTTTGACTCCCATCTCATGCTGGCTGGAATTTTAAGCTGGCTTGTTAAAGGCCAGCGCCCGCAATCTTGGACAGGTAGCCGCAAAGCCTTTTGGGCTTTGTGGCCATCCGCACACGAAGCAATTGCTCCGTGTACGGAATTCTTGGTTACGCTGGGTTCAGCGCTGCCAGATCAATCTTGAGGCCAGGCCCCATGCTTGAACTGAGCGAAATCTTTTTGACATAGGTGCCTTTGGCACCTGCTGGCTTGGCCTTGTTCACTGCATCAACAAATGCGCGCACATTGCCCACGATCTGTTCGGCTGAAAATGACGCTTTGCCAACGCCAGCCTGAATGATGCCTGCTTTTTCCACACGGAATTCAACAGCACCACCCTTGGCGGCTTTCACAGCGGCAGTCACATCCATCGTCACGGTGCCAACTTTTGGGTTTGGCATCATGTTACGAGGGCCGAGAACTTTGCCCAAACGGCCCACAAGGCCCATCATGTCAGGCGTTGCAATGCAGCGGTCAAAGTCAATGGTGCCCTTGTTGACGACTTCAAACAAATCTTCAGCACCAACGATATCAGCACCCGCCTTCTTGGCTTCTTCAGCCTTCGGGCCTTTAGCGAACACAGCAACACGCACTTTACGGCCAGAGCCGTTTGGCAAGTTGCACACGCCGCGCACCATCTGGTCTGCGTGACGTGGGTCAACGCCCAAGTTCATCGCCACTTCAATGGTTTCATCAAACTTGGCATTGGCCTTGGCCTTCACCAACTTGCAGGCTTCTTCAATCGTATAGAGCTTGGAACGGTCCAAACCTTCGAGATTCTTCTTTACACGCTTTGCCATGATTAAGCCCCCGTCACTTCAAGGCCCATCGAACGGGCAGAACCTGCAATTTCACGAGCACCGGCTTCAACGTCACGGGCATTCATGCCCTTCAGCTTCTGCGTGGCGATCTCGCGGCATTGATCCATTGTCACTTTGCCGACGAAATTCTTGCCAGGTTCCTTGGAACCGGCATTGATCTTGGCTGCCTTCTTCAAGAAGTAAGAAGCTGGCGGAGACTTCATCTCAAAGGTGAAGCTCTTGTCTTGATAGGCGGTGATGACCACCGGAACTGGTGAGCCAGGCTCCATCTTCTGCGTGGCAGCATTAAACGCTTTGCAGAATTCCATTATGTTCAAGCCACGCTGACCCAAGGCTGGGCCGATCGGCGGGGCTGGGTTGGCTTGTCCGGCTGGCACTTGCAGCTTGACATAGCCGACGATTTTCTTCGCCATGTATTTCCCTTTTTATAGGTTAGTGGTGCGGTTCGCATTTCCTTCGGAAACACTTGCCTCCCACGGGTTAAGATCGAACGCCATCACAGCGCCCAGACAAAAGTTAGGCTTTCACCTTCTCGACTTGTCCATATTCGAGTTCAACAGGCGTTGGACGCCCGAAGATAGAGACTGCCACTTTAAGGCGTGAACGTTCTTCATCCACTTCCTCGACTTGGCCATTGAATGAAGCAAACGGGCCTTCAGCCACACGTACTTGCTCACCCACTTCAAAGTGAATTGTTGCTTTGGGTTTTTCGATGCCTTCAGCAACCTGATTAAGAATGCGATTTGCCTCAGCATCAGAAATTGGAACTGGCTTACAGCCTGATCCCAAAAAGCCCGTAACCTTTGGCGTGTTCTTGATTAAGTGGAACACTTCATCGGTCAAATCAATCTTGGCCAGAACATAGCCCGGAAAGAACCGACGCTCAGACTTGATGCGGCGTCCACGGCGGATTTCCACCACTTCTTCGGTGGGAACGATCACCTGCTCAAAGAAATCCTGCAAGCCCTTTTGAATGGACTGCTCCTTCAAACTTTCCATCACCTTCTTTTCGAAGTTGGAATAGGTGTGAACGATGTACCAGCGTTTTGCCATATGCCGTGAAGCCCTGCCCTAACCGTTAAATACCGAACAACAAGTGTTCAACCGCCCATTTCAGAACGGAATCAACACCCATAAAAAACAAACTGGCAGCCGCCACCATGATGAGAACCATCACCGTGGAAATGCCCAGCTCACGCCGCGTAGGCCAAACCACCTTGCCCACTTCATCGCGCACATCTTGGAAGAATGTGAATGCGTTTTCGTTTTTGGCCATCGCCTGTTGTTCCTTTTTCCGCCCCCTCCATTTCTGGAAAGGTTGGTGTTTTTGGCAGGGGCAGTAAGGTTTGAACTCACGACCTGTGGTTTTGGAGACCACCGCTCTACCAACTGAGCTATACCCCTTCATCCCAAAAGGCTGGTAAGCCATTGAAATGACGTCTATTCTTTAAGTGACGCAACAAGGCGGCCAAAGCCTACTTAAGCCTCGCCGCTGAGTCCGTCTCATATGGATGACGGGCATTTAGGGTGGAAGGGGCGATACGTCAATGGGTTAGTTCTATTAAGTTCGTACAATATGAGACAAAAAGGCGGCACGTTGCAGCGCCGCCCATTCTTAATGTATTGACCTCGAACTACTCGTTGATTTTCGCAACAACGCCAGCACCGACGGTGCGGCCACCTTCGCGGATGGCGAAACG
>PLXI01000164.1 GCA_003151375.1 Hyphomicrobiales bacterium | reverse complement strand
TACTGCGAGCCAAAATCGAGAATTAAGATAGAGTCGCCAGTGTGTGCCATAGGTTCAAAAAAAAAACTAAGAGTACTGACGGTACGCTGTCAGCACTCAATCTTTCTTTGGAATCTACAGGGAAGGAGCCCTAACCCTGGGTAAACGGCATCTTATTGACCGATCAGCTTCTTATATTCCTCTACTCCGAGCAATGAATTCGCTTCAGCAAGATCGGAAAGTTCGATCTTGACTAACCAGCCTTCACCATACGGGTCTTTATTAACTGTCTCCGGGGCATCATTGAGAGCGCTGTTCACCGCTGTGACCTTTCCACTTACAGGCGAATAGAGGTCGCTTACAGTCTTCACTGCTTCGATAGTACCAACCGATTCGTGTGCTTTAACAGTGACACCCTCTTTGAGATCGAGATAAATTACGTCTCCGAGTTCGCCTTGCGCATAATCCGTGACACCGATCGTGCCTACTGATCCTTCGATGCGCAGCCACTCGTGATCTTTAGTATATTTAAGTTCGGATGGGAAATTCATTTGAGTTAGATGATAAAGCCTTATTGGTTCAAGAACAGAGTTGCACGTACTTCTTATCCCTTAGCGCTACGCTTGTGTTTTCCAGTTAAAGGTGTCTAAAAAATGTGTATCGAATTCACCGTTGCGAAACTGCTTATTTCGCATAAGCGCTCGATGAAAAGGAATCGTCGTCTTAACACCTTCTACGATCATCTCGTCCAAACTGGACTGCATTCGATCAATGGCTTCTTTACGGTCCGCCCCAAATGCAATGAGTTTGCCAATAAGCGAATCGTAATACGGCGGAATATGATACCCGGAATACACATGAGAATCGAGACGAACGCCGTAGCCACCTGGCGCATGAAAGCTTGTGATAAGTCCCGGAGATGGACGAAAGTCTTTTTCGGGGTCTTCGGCGTTAATACGGCATTCAATGGCATGGCCGGAAAAGTGAATGTCTTTTTGCGTGTAAGCCAGTGCAGCACCTGCTGCCACGCGAATTTGTTCTTGCACCAGATCAAGCCCAGTGATGGCTTCGGTGACCGGGTGCTCCACCTGCAACCGCGTGTTCATTTCAATGAAATAAAACTCGCCATTTTCATAGAGAAACTCAACCGTGCCAACACCTTCATAGCTCATTTCAGCCATGGCTTTGGCCACGCGTGCGCCAATCTCATCACGTTGATGCGCGTTAAGGGCAGGCGAATGCGCTTCTTCCCAAATCTTCTGGTGGCGGCGTTGCAATGAGCAATCACGCTCGCCCAAATGAACCGCTTTGCCTTGGCCATCACCCAAAACTTGGATTTCGATATGCCGTGGCTTTTGTAGATATTTCTCGATGTAAACTTCACCATTGCCAAAGGCGGCCTTGGCTTCGCTTTGCGCCGTGCTGACGGCCAGTTCCAATTCGCCTTCGTTATTGGCAACTTTCATGCCGCGCCCGCCGCCACCAGCGGTGGCTTTGATAATCACGGGATAGCCGATGCCTTTGGCCACTTTGCGCGCCGAGGCAACATCAGAAACGCCGCCTTCTGAACCTGGCACAACAGGAATCCCTAAGGCTTTAGCCGTGCGCTTGGCTTCAATCTTGTCGCCCATGATGCGGATTGTCTCCGGTGTGGGGCCAATGAACTTGATTGAATGTTCGCGCAATATTTCTGCGAATTTTGCATTCTCAGATAAAAAACCATAGCCGGGGTGAACCGCCTCAGCACCAGTGATTTCACAGGCCGCAACAATGGCAGGTATGTTGAGATAAGAATCCTTGGCCGCCGGTGGGCCAATGCACACACTTTCATCGGCCAGCTTCACATGCATGGCATCAGCATCGGCAGTGGAATGAACTGCAACAGTTTGAATGCCAAGTTCACGCGCTGCACGTAAAACCCGAAGGGCAATCTCGCCGCGATTAGCAATGAGGATTTTATCGAACACTATTCGATCACCATCAGCACTTCACCGTATTCAACAGGCTGTGCATTTTCCACATTGATCTTCACCACTTTGCCAGCCTTGGGGGCGACAATCTGATTCATGGTTTTCATCGCTTCGATAATGAGAACGGTTTGGCCCTCTTTCACACTTGAGCCAACGGTCACAAAAGGTGGAGATTCAGGCGATGGCAGAAGATAGGCCGTGCCAACCATGGGGGACTTGAGCGGTGTGCCAGCGACTTCTTCAGTAGCACTCGCAGCCGCCGCAGCCATAGGCTTGGCGGCAACAGGGGTATGCACCATCGCGGGTGGGGCATGAACCACCGCAGCAGACTGCATCATCTTGGCCACGCGCACTTTGGCGCCCTTATGGTCAAGTTCAATTTCAGTCAATCCCGTTTCATTGAGAATTTGTGCCAGCTTGCGGATCAGCGAAAGCTCTCCTGTTTCTGGAGCAACAGGAGTGTTGGGTTTTTTCTTCACAGCCATCAGGCCTTTTCCTTTTGGTTCAAAATATGCGCCAGTGCATCCAGCGCTAAAGTATAACTTTGTGGGCCAAAGCCGCAAATCACACCACGCGTTGCCGCCGCCATATAGCTATGATGACGGAAAGCCTCACGCGCATGAACATTAGACAGATGCACCTCAATGGCGGGCAGGCCAACAGCCTTCACCGCATCATGCAAAGCGATGGATGTATGGGTATAGGAAGCGGCATTTATAATCAGCCCTTGCGCCTTTTCACGCGCCTCTTGGATCAAGCTCACCAACTCGCCTTCAATGTTGCTTTGGTGGAAGCTGATCTCAAAGCCCAAAGCCTTGGCCTTAGTGCGGCACAAGCCTTCAATGGTGGCCAAAGTGTCATGGCCATAGATATGTGGCTCGCGCTGCCCGAGCAGATTAAGATTAGGGCCGTTGAGGATGTAAATGGTTTTCATGGACATGGGTTATAGATGGCATTTTTCCATTTGAAAACGCCGAATTCTACCCGTGTGACTAACAATCCTTGCAAACGCCATTAGAGCGTTCCTTGGCAATTGCATCTTCCATCGCTGCAAGTTCAAGATAGCCTGGGTAAACATTTTTATTGATCAAAAAGCCCGGTGTGCCCGTGAACTTCAGAGCAGTTGAAAGTGTGACAGTGTTGGCCAGATTTGCCTCAATGGCCGGGTCTTTCATGTCAACTTTCATTTTGGCCACATCAATGCCGACAGATTTGGCAATCTTCTCCACTGCCGCCTCGCCTGCGACATGGGCCTCAGCACTGTCATCTTGCCCATGGGGCAGGGTGGCGGCAAAGAGTGCTTGGTGGAATTCCCAATATTTATTTTGCTTTACTGAGGCAGTGGCGGCTCTTGCCGCATATTCTGAGGTATAGCCGAAGATCGGCCATTCTTTGATGACCACGCGCAAGTTCTTATCCTTTTTCACCAGCTCTTGCACCGAGCTGATGTTACGCTTGCACCAAGCGCAGTTATAATCGAGAAACTCCACCACTGTAACATCGCCCTTGGGGTTGCCCACCACACCATCAAGATCATCGTGAAAAATGTTCTTGGCAGACGTGGCAATCGTCGCATTTTGCGCTGCTGTGGCCTCAGCATCTTCTTTGGCTTTCAACTTCTCAATCATGGCTTGCAGAAGTTCAGGGTGATCGAGCAGATAGGCTTTCACCACATCGCCAATTTCCTGCTTTTGGGTGTCGCTGAAATTGTCGGCCAAAACTGGTTTGGCGAACAAAAGCACACTTAAAATAGCAATGATGAAACGCATAATGTGAACTCCCAATATCCTCAGTCTATTTCTTTGTAGCGGAATTTTCAATGTCTGAAGCACGATACCATTCTGGACTGCCTTGCTTAAGATATTTTTTGGCAAGCACGGCTTGTTCACCAGCGAGTTTTAGATCTCCCGTGGCCAAGGCAAACTCCGCTGTGGCCAATTGGGCATGGGCAATATCATTCTTCAAGCCATAAGCTTGGCCGAGGAATTTATAGATTTCCGCTTCGTCTGGCTCTTGCATGCGCGCCTGTTTGAGCAAGGCGATGGCTTGATCCGCCATGGCTGGGCTTTCTGAACCTAACAAAACTTGTGCATGAAGAATTTGTAGCAGAGCGTTATTGGGTAAAAGTTCACGGGCCTTGATGATAGCTGGCAAAGCCTCATGCGGGTGACCATTTTCCAAATAGGCTTGCGCCTTCAATTCCCAGAAATAGGGATTGTTCGGCATGTCATGGGTGAGGCTATCAATTAAGGGCATGGAGGCGTTCAAATCCCCACGTCGGAAATACGCAATGGCTCTGGCATAGCGCGAAGGCATTGAATTATCCGATGACGGATATTTCACAAACACCTGTTGTGGCTCTAGAAAACCAGTCAGCTTCGCCTGTGCCAGTTTGTGGCGCAAAATCAAATCAGGGTCATCAAGCTTGTTATAATAAGGTGAGGCCTCTGCCGTTGCTTGCAAGGCGCGCATACGGTCAAATGGGAATGGGTGAGTATAGGCATAAGGGTCAGCTCCACTGGTGGAGGCGAGAGACTCATTGGCCAGAACCCGGAACAATTCCAACATGCCCTTGGCGCTGTTGTGGGTGGCCTCAAGATAGCGCATGGCACTTTCATCGGCTGTTGCTTCCATGGCGCGCTGATAAACCAAAAGGCCGCGTTGGGCTGAGCTTTGTGAGCCTAACACAACGCCCGTGCCAGCGCGTGCCGCATCTGAGCTGCCAGCCACGGCCCCACCCACTGCGGCGGCCACGCCAAGCAACGTGCCGATAATGGCTTCGGTTGAGGCTTCTTTGAGCGCGCTGTTAAGTCTTGCCAAATGTCCACCAGCGATGTGCCCGCTTTCATGCGCCAAAACACCAATCACCGTATTTGGATCAGGTGAGCGCGTGATGAGTCCACTGTTAATGAAAATGCGCTGACCATCTGCCACGAACGCATGNNGGCTCGCCGATCACCACCACGCGCGCCGCTTTGGTATTGATGCCAGCCGCATGAAATATCGGCGCGGAGTAAATCCGCAATAGACCTTCAATTTCAGCGTCCCGAATAATTCCCGGCCCATGCGGATGTATGTCGCTTTGGTCAACCTTTGAAAGAGCTGATTGCGTGGCCATAAACGCCGCCAGCGCCAAAGCCACACTTCGCTTCAACAATGGCCAGCGCTTAGAAAAGAGACGTTTCATGGGGCCAAGAAGTGGCTGCCAAATGCGGCAGCACCATGGCCCAGTTCTGGCCTCACTTCTTGCTCCACCAACCGCCCTTGGGTTTAGCTGGTGCCGCTGTGACCGTTGGCGCAGGCGGTTGCCATTTGCGTGGCTCTGGCTCTGCAATCACCTCAGGAATACGGATCGCGATTGGTGCGGGGGCAGGCGCATGCGCGACCACTGTTTCACGCTCAGGCTCGCGGTTTTCACGAGGTGCGCGCTCTTGCCTTGAGCCATGATCTTCACGCGGACCTCGGTCTTCACGCGGGCCCCGATCACGGCCAAAGCGGCCACGCTTGCGACCAGAACGCTGGCCGCGTTCACGGCCGTCATGACGCTCAGCACCACCTTCAGCCTGTGGGGCAGAGGTTCCGCCTTCAGTGTGTTCAACAGCATCATTGGACACTGCCTCACCAACAAAGTCTGGCGCAGCTTCATGTGCGTCTTCGCCTTCGGCTCGTTCTTGCGATGAAGCCTCAGCGCCGTTATTCACGGCTCCATTATTCATTGGCTCATCACGCCTGCCACCACGACGGCCACGGCGGCGGCGCTTGCGTCCGCCATCACGGCGCTGTTCGCCATTGCCATCGGCGGCTTGCTCGTCACCTGCTTCTGAGGAAACATTGCTAGCCTCTTGGTAGGCTTCATTCTCAACTTGCTCTTCTTCAGCCACTTCAGGCTCATTATCAAATGCGCTTTCCATCTGCACTGGTGTTGCCACCAATGAACGGCGCTTGATCTTTTCACGCTCAGGAGCACGCTCAATGATTGCTTGAGATCCCCTAATGTCATCACCTGGCATCAAGAAGATTGAGATGCCATATTGCTGCTCAATATCGAGCAAACTGTCACGCTTGTCATTGAGCAGATAGAACGCCACTTCGCGCGGAGCTTTAACGGTAAGATTTTCCGCTTTGCCCTTCTGCAGGAAATCTTCGATTTGGCGCAGCACCCCAAGCCCACAAGACGGGACAGAACGTACAATGCCGCGCCCTTCACAATGCGGGCAAGTTTTGAATGATCCTTCCAACAAGCCGGGGCGCAAGCGCTGGCGTGACATTTCCAACA
>PLXI01000288.1:6566-9297 GCA_003151375.1 Hyphomicrobiales bacterium | reverse complement strand
AATCAATGCCGTAGTTCAGGCCTTTGAAAATAAAAAGAGCGATCGACAAAGTGCATAGAATGCCGGACAGAAAGAACCCAAAGCGCGAGAGGCGCATGAAAGGATATTTGGTGTCGTCAGGGATAAGACGAATGGGTTTCCAGCGCATCAGAGATTGATTTCCTTCGGTTTGTAGCGGCGAACCCAATAGGCCATAATCAGGCGAGTGAGCGCGAAAGCAGTGAACAGGGTTGTGATGATGCCAACCCCAAGTGTGATGGCAAAGCCGCGCACCGGGCCAGTGNNGTGACGGCAAAGCCGCGCACCGGGCCAGTGCCCATGCTGAACAGAATAACGGCAGCGATGATGGTGGTGACGTTGGCATCCGTCACCGTGCGAAGGGCTGCGGTAAAGCCCGTTTCAATCGCAGAGAGCGCTGTCTTGCCATGACGCCATTCTTCACGGATACGCTCATAAATCAGCACGTTGCTATCAACCGCCATGCCGAGCGTCAGCACAATGCCGGCAATGCCTGGCAATGTCAGCGTGAAGCCGAAAAGAGACATGACGCCAATCAACAGAATCAAATTGATGATCAATGCAAAATCCGCAATGACGCCGAAGAAGCCGTAAGGCAACAGGATGAAGATCATCACAAAAATCAAGCCTGCAATGGCCGCGTAAATCCCTGCGCGAATTGAGTCAGCGCCCAAACTGGGGCCAACTGTTGCCTCCTCTGCGATCACTAACTTGGCTGGCAAAGCGCCAGAGCGCAGCGTGATAGCAAGATCATTGGTTTGCTCAATGGTGAAGTGGCCTGAAATCTGGCCGCTGCCGCCAAGAATTGGCGTGTTAATCACGGGATCACTTTCTACAACTCCATCCAATACAATGGCGAAAGGTTTGCCGACGTTTTCCGCGGTGAGTTTGCCAAAGCGCAGCGCACCCTTTTGATTGAACTTAAAAGTTACCTCGGGCGTATTTGTTTGTGAGTCAAAACCGGGTTGAGCATCTGTCAAATCAGCGCCGTCAACTGTGGAAAGACCTGCTGTCTGCACCCACATTTGTGGCAAGGCTTTTTTCTCTGTATCCGAAAGTTCTTTGACGGTGGGATCGGCTTTCATTTTTGCAGCCAAAGCAGCATCAACATCTTCCTTGCGTGGATAAGCCGCGCAATCTGGCGGTGGCAAGGCATTGGCGGTTGATGGCTGATCATGGCATAGCAATTGGAATGTCAACTTAGCGGTGGAACCAAGCAGGTTCTTCACACGGTCCGGGTCTTGCAAACCTGGAATTTGAATTGAAATACGGTTCGCACCCTGTTGTTGAATGGCGCTTTCGGTTGTACCCAAACCATTGATGCGGTTTTCCAACACGCGGATCGCCTGTTTCAATGAAGTTTGCATCTTGGCTTCAAAGCCCTTGGGCTGGATGGCGAAAACATATTGCCCATTGTTTTGGGTCAAACTGAAAAGATTGACGGCAACACCCGCACTTAAAATCCCTGAATCCAGCGGCTGCAACAATTTGTTCAACTCTGGCGTAACTTTGGGGGCATCTTCTGGTTTATTCAATGTGACAGAAACCCCATCAGAGGTCTTGGACAGATTGGTGTAACCAATCTTCTGTTCACGCAAAGTGGCGCGTATATCGCCCATCAACTGTTGCTGAACTTTCTCAGTCAGGTCCTTCTTGTCAACTTCCATCAGGATGTTGGCACCACCTTGTAAATCCAGACCCAAGGTCATGGGTTTCAGGCCCAGCTTTTGGGCCAAGACGTGAATTCCTAAAGGTTCGAAAGCGTTGGGTGCCGCAAACAGTAAGCCAAGAAATACCGTGCCAAGAATCAGCAAGGTTTTCCAACGTGGATAATGGAACATTAGGCTTTGGCCTTTGCGGCCTTCTGAGGCTCGGTCTTGCTGCGAATATCTGACAGGCCTTGACGCAACAAACGCACCTGCACATTGGGGCCAACTTCAACCAGCAATTCAGTATCATCAACCACGCGCACCACTTTGCCGATAAGGCCGCCATTGCTGACGACGGTATCGCCGCGCTGGACGTCTGCCAGCATCTTCTGGTGATCAGACGCGCGCTTTTGTTGCGGGCGGATCATGAAGAAATAAAATACGCCAAAGATGCCGATCATCGGAATCATCATTCCGAAAAGATCAAAGGGGCCGCCGCCTGCAACTTGTGCCAAAAATGGATCGAACTTCATCATCACTCCCATATCCGCACTTAATTTGCGGCCAATCATAAATGCCGCCTTAGGCGGCAAAGCAAAACTTGCGCGGAATATAGCCATGGATTAGGCCATTGCAACCACTCGCTTTCAGGAAAGTTGCAATGGGCAAAATTGACGATATGCGCCTAATCGCCGAGGCTTTGGCCCGGTTGGCGCCAGAACATGCCAAAGTACCGAGTTTTGCCAAGGCTGAGGCCTTTGTTTGGAATGGGTCTGTGGCGGGCCTTTTGCCTGTGGCCAAGGTGAACCGCGTCGATATTACCCTTTTGCAAGGCATCGACCAATCCAAGGCTATATTGGTTGAGAACACGACACGTTTTGCCAAAGGCTTACCCGCCAATAATGCTTTGCTTTGGGGGGCCAGAGGCATGGGCAAGTCTTCATTGGTGAAGGCGGTTCATGCCGCGATTGCACAAAGTCACAAGGTGTTGAAGGTTGTTGAAATTCACCGCGAAGATATTTCCACCCTGCCCCAACTCATGGCCCAGTTGCGGTCGGCACCAA
>PLXI01000288.1:0-6557 GCA_003151375.1 Hyphomicrobiales bacterium | reverse complement strand
CAAGAAAAAGTCTCACTATCGGATCGCTTTGGCCTGTGGCTGGGTTTTCATCATTGCAGCCAGGATGATTATTTCGCGATGGTTGAAGGTTATGCCAAGCATTTCAAATTAGAAATTCCACTGGGCGATCTTCATGCCCAAGCCAATGAATGGTCTGTCACCCGTGGCGCGCGTTCAGGCCGCGTGGCCTGGCAGTTTGTGCAAGATCTGGCTGGAAGATTGGGCCATAAGCTGGGTGAATGATAATAGCCATTGTTATGAGACTCTGATAGCTAAACGCCATGATGAAACCCATTGAAATTCTTTCAGCGTGTCTTGTTATTCTAATGGGTGCAAATCAACTAGCCTATGCTGACACTGCACAACAGACCCCAGCCACACAGCCTGGCGCTGCGGTGCAACCCACCGGCCCAGACCATCCACTCGATGCTTTATTGCCTGATGAAATTGCCTCTGTGGTTGCGTTGTTGAAAGCCTCAGGCAATGCCGATGACAACACGGTTTATCCTGCCATCACGCTTAAGCCTGGCAATAAGCAAGCGATGTGGGATTGGACACCCGGTACACCCTACACGCGCAGCGCATTTGTCGTTATGCGGCGTGATATGATTACCTATGAAGCGGTGGTTGATATAACCAACCAGAAGATCGTTTCCGTAACGCCAAAGGCTGGCGCACAACCGATGATCATGGATTTTGAATGGCTGAGAGCCCGTGATGCTTTAATCGCGGATAGTCGTTTCAAGGATGCCATTGCCAAGCGCAAACTGAACCAAGCGGACGTTTTTTGCACACCCAATTCAGCTGGGGCATTTCCCGGTGATGGGTTGGATGGCAAGCGTGTATTGAAAGTGCCCTGCTTCACCAGCACCAATGCCCCCAGCCCCTATGCAGGAAGACCAATTGAAGGCCTGATGGGCATCGTTGATGTGGATAATGGCGCGGTGCTGGATGTGATCGACAATGGCGAAGTTGCGATGCCCGCTATACCTGATGGTTGGGGCGATCGTTTGCCGAAGCCCGGCTCCGCCATGAAACCCGTGGCCATTACGGCACCTAACGGCACCAATATAACACTTGATGGCAATCTAAATGTGAAGTGGGAAAATTGGTCGCTGCATTTACGGGCAGACAAACGGGCAGGATTGATCGTCAATCTGGTGCGGTTCAACGATGGCAAGCAGTGGCGCAAAATTGTCTATCAACTCAATCTGTCCGAGGCGTTTGTGCCCTATATGGATGCCGACCCAACGTGGAATTACCGCACCTTCATGGACATAGGCGAATATGGTTTTGGCTATATGATTTCGTCGTTGAAGCCCGGGGTGGATTGCCCGGTGGCTAGTTACATTCTTGATGTGACATTGCCCAATGACATTGGCGGCACATTCACGCGACCTGACGCACTTTGTATTTTTGAACGCGCCACCGGCGATCCGGCTTGGCGTCATTATACGGCGGCTGATAAAACGATTGCGGGCGTTCCACAGTCAGAACTGGTCATCCGCCACATCCCTACGCTTGGCAATTATGATTATGTGGTGGATTATGTTTTCACGCCGCAAGGTGTGATAAAAGTGCGGGTGGGGGCCACTGGCTTTGATGCCATCAGATCCACTACAGCCAAAACCAGTACCGATGCCGCCAACATTGGCGCTACAGCCAATGGTTCGCTGATTGCACCTTACACAATTGCCCCCAACCACGATCATTTTTTCTCGTTGCGCATGGATATGGATGTTGATGGTGGCAAGAACATGCTGGAGCGCGACAGCATTGTGCCCTCGTCCATTGCCAATTCCAAGACGCGTAAATCATTGTGGACGGTGCAGACCGATCGTTATGCCGCAGAAGGTCCCATTGCCATGGATCACCAGTCAGCTGGAGAAAGCTGGCGCATCGTTAATCCAAATGTCAAAACCGGCTTGGGCTATAATCCGGGCTACGCTATTGATCTTGGCCATTCAACCACCTCGGCTCTTGACCGTGCCGATCCACCGCAAAGGCGCGCAGGCTTCACCGGGTTTGGCCTATGGGCCACGCAATATGCCGATGGAGAAGATTGGGCTGCCGGGCTTTATCCTAATCAATCAACCCAAGATGAAGGCCTGCCGAAATATGTGGCGCAGAAGCGTTCCATCAAAAATGAAGATATTGTGTTATGGGCCACTATGGGCTTTCACCATATTCCGCAACCGGAGGATTTCCCATTGCTACCCACGGTGTGGCACGAGGTCTCGTTGCGCCCCGCCTTTTTCTTTGACAGAGACCCGTCATTGACGTTCAATCCCAGTGCACTGCCCCTGCAACAACCAGATACAGCAAATTAGGTCCAAATATGAAACTCTATGGAAGTTTGAATTCGCCCTTTGTGCGCATGTCTATGGTAACTGCCATGGAATGTGGCCTCGGATTGAAAGTTCAACTGGTCAACACCAGCGTTAATCCCACCGAGGCCAATGCAGCGTTAGAAAAACTTTCACCCATTGCCAAAATTCCAGTGTTGGAAACCGATCATGGCCAAGTGATTTATGATAGCCGCGTTATCATGGAGTTTTTCTGCCACACCTCTGGCAACAAAAACTTATTACCTGATGAGCCCATCAAACATTTTCGCGTGCTTACACTTTTGGCCATGGCACAGGGCCTTGGTGATACCACTGTTGGTCTACGCTATGAAACATTCACCCGGCCGAAAGAAGCTTTATGGCCAGAATTTGTGGTGCGCCAGCGTTTGCGCATTGGTGCTGTAATGAGCGAGCTTGAAGCCAAGTGGATGCCTCATTTATCTGATCTCACTTTGGGCAGCATCGGTATTGCCGCGGTGCTTGGCTATATTGAGTTGCGCCAGTTGGCACCGGATTGGAAAACCAAATTCCCGCATCTGGCACATTGGCAGGAGCAATTCTCCAAGCGTGAAAGCATGGCGCATACCGCGCCAACGCCTTGATGACTGATTTCACCGCCATTATTTCTGGCGCTGGCCCTGCTGGGCTCGCAGCAGCGGTTTTGCTGGCGCAGGAAGGTGCGAAAACTGCGCTGGTTTCGCCAGTGCCTAAGGGCGATGACCCACGCACCACCGCCTTGATGGATCCAGCCATTCGCCTGTTTCGATACATTCACATTTGGGACGCATTAGTCGATCACTGTGCGCCGCTTAAGGAATTGCATTTAGTGGATGATATGGGCGGCTATGTTTCTGCTCCCCATCTGGCGTTTAAATGCGAGGAACTGGAGCTAGAGGCCTTTGGCTATAATGTGCCGTTGGCTTTGCTGGTTCCTGCCTTGCAGGCCCGCGCCACTGCCCTGGGCGTTCACTTCATTAACGAGAGGGCGATTGACGCAGTTTCAGCCAGTGATCACATCACATTGACAACTGAAAGTGGCTTATCACTTTCTGCGCAAGTTTTGCTGATCGCGGATGGAGCCAATTCTGTGCTGCGCCAAAAGCTAGGCTTTGCTGTTGAAGTCAAGCAACTTGACCAAATGGCTTTAGTTGCGATGTTTGATCACTCTGGCCCGCATAACAACGTCTCCACTGAATTTCATAAACCCGATGGGCCATTCACCACCGTGCCCATGCCGGGCAATCGCTCTAGCTTGGTGTGGATGGCAAAACCCGCAAAGATTGAGGCCTTGATGGCGCTGACAGATCAGGCCTTTGCCACGGAGATCCAACTGGAAAGCCATGGGCTTTTAGGAAAGATTTCGAACCCCACGTTGCGCAAGAGCTTTGCCATGAAGACCCAAAGTGCTTATCCCTTGGGCAAAGCGCGGGCGCTGTTGATCGGTGAGGCAGGCCATCAACTCACCCCCATTGGCGCACAGGGGCTTAATCTTTCGCTGCGTGATGCCGGTGTGGCCGCTGACTTGATTATTGGTGCTGAAGATGCAGGCAGCGATGCAATCTGCGCTGATTTTGACAAACAGCGCCGAGTTGAAGTGACTGGCCGTTTAGCGGCTACGGGCTTTCTCAATTCCTCCTTAATGTCAGCCTTTGATATGATGCATTTGGCGCGTGCCACCGGGCTTGCTGCCATTGCACTTGTGCCGCTATTGCGTAAGGAAGCCTTGAGTAAGGGACTTTACCCANNGGCGTGATCTTCGATGTCGATCCGGTGTTTTCCAATACGGAAGAATGGTGGAATTCCATTCCAGCCGAGGTACGCCCGGCGCGAGATCAACCGTTTTATCATTTGCTCGCCGAAAACAATGACACTGAATATGTGGCTTATGTATCTGAACAAAATTTATTGGGCGATGATTTGTCTGGCCCAGTGCGCCATCCAAAAGTGAATGAATATTTTTCAGATTATGACACAGTTTTAAATCGCTACATCATCAAAGCAGGACGCTCTCACTAACATGACACAGAAATCAGCATTAATTGTTTGGGGTGGCTGGGAAGGCCACACACCTGAACGTTCCGCCGCAGTGGTGCGCGAGATTTTAGAAGCGCATGATTTTAATGTGCGCGTTGAAACTTCAACCAAGGCCTATGCTGATCCGGCCATTCATAATCTCAATCTCATTGTACCGATGATTACAATGTCGGAGATCGGCAAAGGCGAAGTTGAAAATCTTTGTGCGGCGGTCAAATCCGGTGTTGGCATGGGTGGTTTTCACGGAACCATGTGTGATTCATTCCGCAAAGAAACCGAATATCAATTCATGACGGGCGGACAATGGGTGTCGCACCCCGGCAATATTATCGATTACCGCGTTACTATAACCAAACCCAATGACCCATTAGTGAAAGGCATTGGTGATTTCGATTATCACTCAGAACAATATTATATGCATGTTGATCCGGCAGTTGAAGTTCTGGCCACAACCACTTTTGATGGTACGCATTGTGAATGGATCAAAGGTGTTGTCATGCCTGTGATGTGGAAGAAAGTTTACGGCAAAGCCCGCATTTTCTATTCAGCGCTTGGCCACACGGCGGATGAATTTGCCAGCCCACAAATGCGCACTATTGTTGAGCGAGGGTTGTTGTGGGCGGCGCGCTAGGCTTTTTGATGCCTTTGCGGCTCTCATAGGCCCACGGCCGCGATCCCTGTTCAGCCCTGGCTGTCTCCACACGTAGATTGTCGCCTTCGCGATAAACCGCATAAGCTCCATTGCGCCACACATCGATGCGATCAATGACCAGCTTGGCGTCCCGACATTGATGATGCAGTGGAAAGTCAGCGATAATCACCGGCGTGGGCGGGCAATAAGGCCCGTTGTGGGATTTTTCTTGCAGATATGAAACATCAAAGGGCGAAGCCGTGCTGAAGCAATCACCTGATGTGCAATCCCAGCCGGGGCGGTTGGAAGCCTCTAAACTTGTCACTTGCTCACCATTGTCTTGCAGCCATTTGCCAGTTGCGAATTTGTTTTTGGTATTGGCCAAAACATAGTGATGTGCATCGTCCATCATGGCCACATTTGAGGCGCGGTCTTCCACGATCAGAACGGGCTTAGCGATAAAACTTCCTAACACCAGCCCCAATACCATCACCGGCCAACCCACCAGGCGTAAACGGCCTGCCCCAACGCACACCAACCCTGCGCCCATCACCATGACTATTATTCCGTAAGTGTTGGGTTTGGCCACCATAAGATTGGCCCCAGGCCACGTGCCGATCCAATTGGAAATCAGCATGGTGAACCACAAGCCAAATTGCATGACTTTCAATGGCACATATTCCAAGCCGAAGGGCATGGCCGCAACTGCCACAACAGCGGGTGGCAGAACCGCAACTTCCGCCACTGGAAGTGCAAAGCCATTAGCAAAAACAGTGTAGGGGGAAAGTCGTCCGAATTGATAACCAGCCGCAATGCCAGTGGCTGCGCCAGAAACAATAGAAATACCAGCTCCTCGGATGACGGCTTCTTTTATGTGGCTCCAAACCCGCGCTTTCCATGTTTCGATTTGGTGAGGATGAGCTTTGCGCCAATTGCGGTAAGCCCCGTGAAAGGCGATGATGGCCATGACCGCAAGATATGACATCTGGAAACTTGCACCCAAGCTTTCTTCTGGTGTCAGCAACAATACGATGATCGCTGAGATCGCCAAATTGCGCAGCGACATGCCGGGCCTGTCCAACAAAATGGCAATAAACATAGTGGCTGTCATGATGAAGCTGCGTTCAGTGCGAGAGCCTGCATCAGCGAGCAGCATGTAAAGTAAACACACCAAGAGGCCTGCAACTGCCGCCCATTTTTTGATTGGATAGTGCAATGCTAAACGCGGGCTCAAAGCCAGCAATGCGCGTACTGCCCAAAACACAAAGCCGCCGACAATCGACATATGCAGGCCCGCCACACCAATCATATGGGCAAGGCCGGAAATCTGTACGCTTTGCGTGACCTCATCGCCAATGCCGAAGCGATCCCCCGTCACCATGCTTGCGCCAAAATGGCCAAGTGCTCCGGGGATCACAGCATCAATGCGTGCATTGATGGTGGCGCGAAGCTGGCGAAAGACGCGGCGATATTCAAATTGCCACGGCATATCAACGGGGATAACCTCTGGCTTGCCGATAATGCGGCCACCTGCCCCGATAGAT
>PLXI01000086.1 GCA_003151375.1 Hyphomicrobiales bacterium | reverse complement strand
CGATGGCGGAGAGCTATCTCAAGGATTACAAGCGCGTGCTGCCATGTGCGGCTTATCTTGACGGTCAATATGGTGTTACGGGCACTTATGTCGGTGTGCCTGTGGTGATCGGCGAAAAAGGTGTCGAGCGCATTGTTGAAGTGCCGCTGAATGCCGAAGACAAAGCCGGCTTTCAGAAATCAGTTGATGCGGTGCATGGGCTGATGGCGGCAGCAAAGACACTGGCCCCAGAGCTGGCATAAATTGAAGGCGAGCCCGAAAGGCTCGCTTTTTTGTTGATCAAGTAAGACGGCAAACGAGGCCCACATGAACATCCACGAATATCAAGCCAAAGAAGTTTTGCGCCAATTTGGCGTGGCCACGGGCAAGGGTACACCGGCCTTCACAGTTGATGAAGCCGTGAAAGCCGCAGAGGCTCAACCCGGCCCGGTGTGGGTGGTGAAAGCGCAAATTCATGCTGGTGGCCGCGGCAAAGGCGGCGGCGTGAAGGTGGTGAAATCTGTGGCTGATGTGAAAGCCGAAGCCACTAGAATGTTGGGCATGACTTTGGTCACGCATCAAACTGGCCCGGCAGGCAAACTGGTGCAGCGACTCTATATCGAAGAAGGCACGGCTATTGCGTGCGAACTTTATGTTTCGATGTTGGTTGACCGCGCATTCTCACGTATCGCTTTTATCGTTTCCACCGAAGGCGGCATGGACATTGAAGATGTGGCGCATAAAACGCCGGACAAAATCATCACTGTGCATGTTGACCCAGCCGCTGGATATCAGCCCTATGTGGGGCGTCGTATTGCTTCCGCGCTTAAGCTGGAAGGCGATCTTGCCAAGCAGTGCAATAAGATGATGGCTGGGCTTTATAAGGCTTTTACCGAGAAGGATATGAGCCTGCTCGAAATCAATCCGCTGGTTGTCACCAAAGGCAATCAACTTGTGTGCCTTGATGCCAAAGTGAATTTTGATGACAATGCACTGATGCGCCACCCAGAAATTGTGGCGCTGCGCGATCTCACTGAAGAAGACCCCAAGGAAATTGAAGCCTCGAAGTTTGATCTTTCTTATGTGGCGCTGGATGGTTCCATTGGCTGCATGGTGAATGGTGCTGGCTTGGCCATGGCTACCATGGACATCATCAAGCTTTATGGTGCAGAGCCTGCGAATTTCTTGGATGTGGGCGGTGGCGCAACCAAGGAAAAAGTGACGGCGGCTTTTAAAATTATCACTGCTGATCCGAAAGTGAAGGGCATTCTCGTCAATATCTTTGGCGGCATTATGAAGTGTGATGTGATCGCGGAGGGCGTTGTCGCCGCTGTGAAAGATGTGGGGTTGAAAGTTCCACTGGTTGTGCGGCTTGAAGGTACCAATGTTGAGCAAGGTAAAGACATTATCCGCAAATCCGGCCTCAATGTTTTGTCTGCCGATGATTTGAGTGATGCCGCCAAAAAAATTGTTAAAGCTGTGAAGGACGCTGCCTAATGTCGATCCTCGTCAATAAGAAAACCAAAGTGATCTGCCAGGGCTTCACGGGTGAAGCGGGCACATTCCATTCACAATCAGCAATCGCTTACGGCACGCAGATGGTGGGCGGGGTGACGCCGGGCAAAGGCGGCACGAAACATTTGGGCCTGCCGGTGTTTGATACGGTTTTCGCCGCGCGGGAAAAAACCGGCGCTGATGCTTCAGTGATTTATGTGCCACCGCCATTTGCGGCTGATGCCATCATTGAGGCGATTGATGCTGAGGTGCCTTTGATTGTGGCGATCACCGAGGGCATTCCGGTGCTCGATATGGTGCGGGTAAAGCGGGCTTTGTCTGGCTCCAAGTCGCGCCTCATCGGGCCGAATTGCCCTGGCGTTTTAACCCCTGGCGAATGCAAGATCGGTATCATGCCCGGCAACATTTTTAAAAAAGGCTCGGTGGGCATTGTCTCGCGCTCTGGCACGCTGACCTATGAAGCGGTGTTCCAAACCACCAATGCCGGATTGGGTCAAACCACGGCGGTGGGCATTGGCGGCGATCCCGTCAAAGGCACAGAATTTATCGATATTTTGGAAATGTTCCTCGCGGATCCAAAAACCAAATCGATCATCATGATTGGTGAAATCGGCGGCTCGGACGAAGAAGAAGCAGCCGAGTTCTTGCGCAAGAACAAAGTGAAAAAGCCGATGGCTGGCTTTATCGCTGGCGTGACAGCCCCTCCCGGCCGTCGTATGGGCCATGCGGGAGCAATTATCTCAGGCGGTAAGGGCGATGCAGGTTCCAAGGTTGAGGCCATGAAGCGCGCTGGGATAGCAATTTCCAATTCGCCTGCGGCTTTGGGCGAGACGTTGTTGAAGAAACTAAAAAAGCAAAAGTGAGTGGATTATTAGCCAATTCACGCCTATATAGTTGATGCCGAGGGGTTTTAGCCCCAAAGCGGACAAACATTTGGTTTACACGGGCGATTGTGCCTGACCGGCAAGCTGGCGATTGTGCCAGAGGCTGGAGCTGAACGATGGTGAGAAGATGAATAAGACTGATCTTACGGCTGCATTTGAGCAGTCGTCTTTCCTTTATGGCGGCAATGCCCGCTANNCATACCAACCGAGCTGGGCTAAGAAAAATTGGCCGCCGGTTGCTGATGATGAATTAACCGCAGCCCTTGATGGCGATTGGGCGGCTTATGATAAAGCCCACGCCCCAATCCCGCCTAAGGGTGCCAAGCCGGTTGCACCTGCCGCCGCACCTCAGCCCACCACTGTACCTGCCGCCAGCGCTGATGAAATTAAACGCGCCGCGTTGGATTCACTTCGTGCCCTCATGTTGATCCGCGCATACCGGATGCGTGGGCATTTATCCGCCGATCTAGATCCGCTGCGATTGAAGCCACCAGAACAGCACCCCGAGCTTGATCCAGCCACATATGGTTTCAACGAAGCGGATTATGACCGCCCCATTTATATCGACAATGTTTTGGGTATGGAACGTGCAACGATCCGCCAGATTGTTGATGTGCTGCGCAAGACCTATTGCGGCACATTGGGCGTAGAGTTTCTCCACATCACCGACCCTAAACAGAAGTCTTGGATTCAGCAGCGCATTGAAGGTGAACACAAAGAAATTTCCTTCACCAAGCAAGGCAAGAAAGCAATTCTCAATAAATTGATAGAGGCCGAAGGCTTTGAACAATTCTGCAATGTGAAATTCACTGGCACCAAGCGTTTCGGCCTAGACGGTGGTGAATCGATGATCCCAGCGCTGGAGCAAATTATGAAGCGCGGCGGGCAGTTGGGCCTCAAAGAAATCGTTCTGGGCATGGCGCACCGCGGCCGCCTCAACGTTCTTGCCAATGTGATGTCGAAACCATTCTCAGCCATCTTCCATGAATTTCAAGGTGGTTCATCCACGCCTGATGAAGTGGAAGGTTCAGGCGATGTGAAGTATCACTTAGGTTCTTCATCTGACCGTGTGTTTGATGGCAACCCAGTGCATTTGTCGCTCACCGCCAATCCATCACATTTGGAAATTGTTGATCCTGTGGTGCTCGGCAAAGCCCGCGCCAAACAAGATCAGCGTGGCGACAAGGAGCGGATTTCAGTTTTGCCTTTGTTGATCCATGGTGATGCGGCATTTGCAGGCCAAGGTGTTATTGCTGAATGCTTAGGGCTTTCCGGATTGAAGGGCCATCGGTCCGGCGGTTCCATCCATTTTATTATCAACAATCAGATTGGCTTCACGACTTCGCCTATTTGGTCTCGTTCATCGCCCTATCCATCTGATGTAGCGAAGATGATTGAAGCGCCAATTTTTCACGTGAATGGCGATGATCCTGAGGCGGTGGTTTTTGCCGCCAAGGTGGCCATTGAATTCCGCCAAGAGTTTAAGAAACCCGTGGTGATTGATATGTTCTGTTATCGCCGCTTTGGCCATAACGAAACCGATGA
Source organism: Hyphomicrobiales bacterium (assembly GCA_003151375.1). Lineage (GTDB taxonomy): Bacteria > Pseudomonadota > Alphaproteobacteria > Rhizobiales > Aestuariivirgaceae > Aestuariivirga. The sequence goes on along the minus strand of PLXI01000086.1, from coordinate 627 downwards.
GCCGAGCTTTACTCAACCGCTGATGTACAAAAGCATTGCGGGCCACAGCACTGTCACCAAACTCTATTCACAGCGCCTTGAAGCTGAGGGCGTTTTGGTGGCTGGCGAATTTGATAGCATGAAGGCCGAATATCGCAGCCGCTTGGAAGATGCGATGGGCGTTGCAACTGATTATAGATCCAACAAGGCCGATTGGTTGGATGGCAAATGGGCGGGCATGAAAACTGCCTCATCACAAGATGATGCGCGGCGCGGCACCACCGGCATTGATGTCGAAGAGCTTAAGGCCATTGGCATGAAGCTGACAAAATTGCCGAAAACCTTCACGCCGCATAAAACTTTGCAGCGCGTTCTTGATGCACGTCGCAAAATGATCGAAGACGACGCAGGCCTTGATTGGTCTATGGGCGAAGCGTTGGCATTTGGCACATTGCTCAAGGAAGGCTTTAAGATCCGCCTTTCGGGCCAAGATGTGCAGCGTGGCACTTTCTCGCAACGTCATGCCGTGGTGATCGATCAGGTCAACGAAAAGCGCTACACGCCACTCAATCATTTGGTGAAGGAACAATCGACCAAGATTGAAGTGATCAATTCCATGCTCTCGGAAGAAGCCGTGCTTGGTTTTGA
>PLXI01000215.1 GCA_003151375.1 Hyphomicrobiales bacterium | reverse complement strand
CGCCATCGTCATTGAATGATAAGCCGCATAGGCCATGGCTTGTAACCATCGCCAAGGCGATTCCGAAGGGTGATGGATGAAAGCCAAAATAGATGGTGAGGCCAGCGCCTTTGGACTTATAGGCACCGGGAGACATGGCTTCATGTGCGATGAATAAATCATGCAATCGACCCGGGCCAGAAAGGCCTAAATCCAAAGCCGTATCCAAAATGCTGGCCGAATCTTGCAACATGGCGCGGGCGTGGTCCAAGGTCAGTGCCTGTAAAAAGGCTTTCGGTGTTAGGCCTGCCCAGCGCGTGAAAAGTTTTTGCAATTGATCTTCGCTCAGACCCACTGGGCTGGCCAATTCCGCCAGTGATGGCTGGGTGCGCCAACCCTCGTGCAGGTGCTCCAAAACAGCGCGGACTTTGTTATAGTCTTCAAGTTGGCTCATGTTTGGCAAGCTAACCTGATGTGGAAATTTGCGCCACCCGATTCACGCTGCGATGTGATAAGCCCCATCCATGACCGCCAAGATGAAACCTGGGCAAATTGCCGAAATGTTTCGCATCTTTCATGATGCCAATCCTGAGCCAAAGGGTGAGCTCTATTCAGTGAATGATTTCACCTTTCTGGTGGCCGTGGTGCTTTCAGCTCAAGCCACTGATGCCGGCGTGAATAGAGCAACAAAGCCGCTGTTTCAACACGCCGATACGCCAGAAAAAATGGTGGCTTTGGGTGAAGATGGCATAAGGGACGCAATCAAAACCATTGGCCTATTTCGCGCCAAGGCCAAGAATGTTTATGCGCTTTCACTGAAGCTCATCGAGAAACATCAATCAAAAGTTCCCTCAACACGAGAAGAGCTAGAGGCCCTGCCCGGAGTGGGGCGCAAAACCGCCAATGTTGTTTTGAATATCATCTTTGGCCACCACACAATTGGGGTTGATACGCATTTGTTCCGGTTGGGCAACCGCATGGGATTGGCCCCAGGCAAAACGCCTTTGGAAGTTGAAACTAAATTGCTGAAGGTTATCCCAAAGGAATACTTGCGCCATGCCCATCATTGGCTGATTTTGCACGGGCGTTATATTTGCAAAGCCCGCAAGCCTGATTGCTGGCGCTGTATTGTCTCGGCACAATGCAACTTTAAACCTAAGACGCCCGCCCCTTAAAAAAGTGCAGGAAATAGCTGGTCGCAAAAACCGGTGTGATAAAGCTCACAAATGGAACCATGGATAGAGCCGCTGGAATGAGGCCCGCGATAAAAATGCGCAAGGCATGATCGCGGCGAAGCGCCACCGCGTCAGCCATTGGCATGTAACGCGCTGCCGTGAGTTCAAAATACTCACGGCTGATCACATAGGCGTTGGCGCAAAGGATCAGCACGGCTCCTGCGCCGGCAAATAAGACAAGTGGTGAAACGACAAGATCAACTGCCAAGGCCAGGCCTGCAAATTTGAGTGACGTTAAAAGCGCCACACCATAAGAAAGTGCTTTACCCGCAGGCTGATGCGAATAGTGCCGCGCCTCAAGCTTGGCTGCAATGATATCCTGAAACAGACCGGCAAAAAGTGCGGTAACCGGCGCCATCAAATAAAAGAACGCAGCAAACAGCCCCAGCCCAGTGACAAGTTGCAGCCCAGAGGTAAGCCAAGGCCAAGGTGTGCTGGCCAAAATCGAAAGCACATATTCGGTGCCCCATAACAGGCCTGCAAAAAGTGCCACCGACAAAGCAATGGACTTCCATAACACCGAACGCATATCAGGCGAAGTGATGTCGTTCAGGGCCTTAACTGTAGCTGTAAACATTCTGCTAGAGTTAGGAAGCCTTGCTTGTTTCTGCAAGGGGCTTCGGCTAGGTGCAGTTGTATGACAAATACCGAATTTGATGTTCTCACCATTGGCAACGCCATTGTTGATGTCATTGCCAAGGTTGATGAGACTTTTGTGGCGCGCGAAAAGCTGGTCAAGGGTTCGATGAACCTTATTGATGAACCACGCGCCGAAGAGCTCTATTCACACATGGGCCCGACCACCGAAACCTCTGGCGGCTCGGCTGGCAATACTGCCGCAGGTGTGGCCAGCTTTGGCGGCAAGGCAGCCTATTTTGGCAAAGTGCGTGATGATCAATTGGGCACAATTTTCGCTCATGACATGAAGGCCATTGGGGTTCACTTCGCAACCGCCCGCGCCAGTGAGGGCCCGGCCACAGCGCGCTCTTTCATTCTGGTCACACCAGATGGTGAGCGCACGATGAACACGTATTTGGGCGCCTGCGTTAATCTCTCCCCCGCTGATGTTGACGCAAAAGTGGTTGCCGCTGCAAAGGTAACCTACATGGAAGGGTATCTCTACGATAAGCCCGAAGCCAAAGCAGCGTTTCGTGAAGCGGCAAAAATTGCCCGCGCCAGTGGCAGGCTTACATCCATCACCTTGTCAGACTCATTTTGTGTTGAGCGTCATAGAGCAGATTGGCTTGACCTGATTAAATCCAGCATCGACATTGTGTTTGCTAATGAGAGCGAGATCACATCGCTGTACAAAACCCAGAATTTTGATGGCGCGGCCACGGCGATCGCACGCGATTGCCCATTGGCCATTCTAACGCGTAGTGAACATGGTTCAGTTGTCGTGCAAGGCCAAGATCGTATTGTGGTGCCAGCTTTCCCAGTTGCCAAAATGGTGGATGCCACAGGTGCAGGCGATTTATTCGCAGCAGGCTTTTTATTCGGACATACGCACGCCAAACCATTGCGCCAATGCGCAGCGCTGGGATCACTTGCTGCTGCAGAAGTTATTTCACACATCGGGCCAAGGCCTGAAGTCAATTTAGCAAAACTTGCCCAAATGAATGGGCTGATCTGAGGAATTTTTATGCGCCCATCTGGCCGACAAAATAATCAACTCCGCGATATCTCTTTCACGCGACATGTTTCAAAACATGCAGAAGGCTCTTGCCTCGTAAAATTTGGCGACACTCACGTGCTGTGCACGGCTTCGCTGGAAGAGCGTGTGCCACCTTGGTTAAAGGGTGGCGGCAAAGGTTGGGTGACAGCAGAATATGGCATGTTGCCGCGCGCAACCGGAGACCGAATGAAACGCGAAGCAGCCGCTGGAAAGCAATCTGGCCGCACGCAAGAGATACAACGCCTGATCGGGCGTTCACTTCGCGCCATTGTTGATTTGAAAGTCTTAGGCGAACGTCAGATCACTTTGGATTGCGATGTGATCCAAGCCGATGGCGGGACACGCACAGCGGCCATCACCGGAAGTTTTATAGCGCTCAGCGACTGTATTTCATGGATGATGAAGCGCGGCATGTTTACAACATCACCGATCAAAGACCATGTGGCAGCGATTTCCTGCGGCATTCATGAAGGTATGTGCGTGGCCGATTTGGATTACGCCGAAGATTCAACCGCCCAAACCGATGCCAATTTTGTGATGACGGGATCTGGCGGCATTATCGAAATTCAAGGCACGG
>PLXI01000226.1:4298-27897 GCA_003151375.1 Hyphomicrobiales bacterium | reverse complement strand
CCACCGCAGCCCAAATTGAAGAGTTGGGCGAAACTGTGCGCGCCCGTGTGAAGGCCCAAACTGGTATTGAGTTGGACTGGGAAATCAAACGCATTGGCATTGCTTTATCTGAGGGTGGCGCGAGATGATGACGCCCAAACGCTGGCCCGATGAAACAACTGTCGCGGTGCTTATGGGCGGTTGGTCGGCTGAGCGCAAAGTTTCGCTTGCCTCAGGTGAGGCCTGTTACGCCGCGCTGCGCCGCGCTGGTTTCACCGCCATTATGGTGGATGTGAAGCGCGAGACGATCATGAATGTTTTGGCTGATATGAAGCCAGACGTGGCCTTCAACGCTTTGCATGGCAAATGGGGCGAAGATGGCACGGCTTCGGCTGTTCTGGAAACCATGGGCATACCTTACACGCATTCCGGCGTGCTTGCCTCTTCAGTGGCCATGCACAAGGAATTATCCAAAACCATTTTCCGTTCCGTGGGCATTCCCGTTGCCGAGGGAAAAATTGTTCCCATCGAACAGGCAGCAGCGGCCCATCCAATGCCACTGCCCTATGTCATTAAGCCGGTGGCAGATGGCTCCTCCGTTGGCGTTCATATCGTTAATCACACAGCCAATGGGCCGGTGGCCACATTGGTTGATGAACGCCACATTTTTGGCGATATGGTTATGGTGGAGCGGTTTATTGCAGGGCGTGAGCTCACGTGTGCAGTTATGGGTGACGTGGCGTTGGGTGTAACTGAGATTATCGCACACACAAGCTTTTATGATTATGAAGCCAAATATGCCGAAGGCGGATCAGAGCATATTCTTCCCGCTCCCGTTCCTAAAGATGTCTATCGCCGTTGCCAAACTTACGCGATGAAAGCACATCAGGCGCTAGGTTGTCGCGGCATCACGCGCAGTGATTTCCGCTATGATGATACTCACTCCGAAAACGGTGAATTGATCATGCTCGAAATTAACACGCAACCTGGCATGACAGGCACTTCGCTTGTTCCAGAACTTGCTAGCCATGCTGGCCACAGCTTTGAAGATTTGGTGACTTGGATGGTCAATGATGCGTCGCTGAATAGATGATTGGGGTGAACAGACAATGGCAATGAAAGTTTTTTCGAGAACGACCCTCGCCAGCCTTGATAATGGAGCACTTCGTCTGTCGTGCATGGCGCTGGCCTTAGCTATACTCTCGGGCATTGTGCTGCATGGTGCATCGCGCGCTGGCAGTTTTGATGAAGGGCAGGGGCCACTATCTGGCCTGCCAGCACGGGTATCATCTCTTCTTGGCTTTGCTGCCGATGACATAAGAATTGCCGGCTTGACACAACATGATGCAAGCGAAGTGCTTGATACCTTACACCTCAAGCCCGGCGGATCACTACTGGGCTTTGATGCCGATGCGGCCAGGCAAGCGTTAGAAAAACTACCTTGGGTGAAAACTGCCTCAGTTACGCGTGAATATCCCAATCAACTGCGTGCCAGTGTGGTGGAACGTCATGCAATCGCCTTATGGCAGAATGGCTCTAATGTTGACCTGATTGATGAAACCGGCGCAGACATGGGCCACTCTCCATTTATTGTGGGTGGCAACTTCCTTCTTGTTACAGGTGCTGGTGCTAATATTGCCGCAGCTGAACTTATTAACCAGATATCAGCCATTCCTGAATTACAACACCGCATCACTGCTGCAGCCCGCGTGGGCGCGAGACGTTGGAACCTTTACCTCGACACCGGGGCAAAGCTGGCTTTGCCAGAAGAAGGCGTTGCGCAGGCTTTGAAAACAGCTTGGAACCTTGAACAAGGCCAAAACATGTTTTCCAAAGGTGTAACAGTGATTGATCTGCGCGTGAAAGGCCAAGTTGGTTTTCAAGTTGCAGAAGTGAGTGGTGAGCAGAAACCTGCAAGCCAATAGAGCGGAACAATTCCGCTTCTTCAATAAGTTGCGCTTTTTAAAGGGCGCATGAGTGGGGTTTGCGTAGTGGTGAATGTGATAGCGTTTCCGGACCGCCAGACAGATGGCGACAAGCAGACTGCAAAGTCCGGCATTCTGGCCGCTCTGGATATCGGCTCATCTAAAATTTCTTGCATGATCGGCGAATTGCGTGGCCCAAAAGCCCGTGGTCAGAGCGATCTGCGTTCCAATTTGCGTGTGATCGGATTTGGTCAAACTGCATCGCGCGGTATTAAATCTGGCGCTGTGGTGGACGTGGCTGAGGCAGAATGCGCCATACGTTTGGCCGTTGATGCCGCCGAACGTAATGCACACGTTTCCATTCATTCCATCACAGTCGCACTTTCAGGAGGTAGACCCGCAACTTCCACTCACACTGGCCGCGTGGTCACCCAAACTGGCATTGTGAGCCCGCGTGATGTTGAGGCAGCCCTCGTGCAGGCATTAGGCCATGCGGACACGCAAGGCCGCCCCATTTTGCATCTTCATCCAGTCAATCACTCACTCGATAATGTAACAGGCATCGGCCAGCCGCTTGGTTTGCATGGCGCAGAATTGCAAGCTGATATTGGGATCACCACAGTTGATCCAGCTTACCTGCGCAACATCGCATTGGCCGTGGGCCGCGCACATTTAGAGCCTTCTAATTTCGTGTTGGCCAGCTATCCCGCTGGCAAATCGGCCTTGACAGCCGATGAACGCGCCCTTGGCAGTGTGGTAATTGAAATCGGTGGCTCGGTCACATCCATAGCTTTCATCCGCCATGACAAATTGGTGGCAGCTGAAAGCTTCAACATGGGCGGGCAACTTCTCACCCATGATGTAGCGCACGGCTTGTCTACGTCCATCGCTCATGCTGAGCGCATGAAAACACTGTTTGGGACTGCCATTGAAGGCGGACATGCTGAGCAAGAAATGTTGGCCGTGCCATTGTTGGGCGAAAAGGGCACTGACTCTGTACAGCGCGTGGCGAAAGCTTTTCTGACGCGCATCTTGGTGGCCCGGTTAGAAGAAATTTTTGAACATTGCGCCAAGCGTCTCGCATCGCCTGTTTTTGCTCAATCTGCAGGTGCGCGGGTGGTGTTAACCGGTGGCGGAAGCCTCATGCCAGGCTTGGCCGAATTGGCCGCACGGGTTTTGAATCGCACGGTGCGCGTCGGTTTCAGCGCCGCATTAAATGGCATGAGTGAACACCACCGCCATGCCGGATTTACGGTTTTGTCAGGAGCGCTGCTCCATGCCGCAAGGCCGGACGCACATTATGCCNNCGCCGCCTCGGTCGCTGGCTGGCTGAGGCGCTTTAGCCAAAGGCGTTGGTCGCCAAAAATCCGCCAATACTAACAAAAGCTTCCGCTATGAGTCATTCTGACTCACTTTAAGGGGTGTTTTAGCGTTTATGGTTAGTAGTTGTTAACCAATTCTAAAGGTTTGAGTAAGAGATTGGGGGGCAGTTGCAACCAGCTTTTGCGGAAGACCCATGACAATCAAACTCGCCGTACCAAATCTTTCGGAATTGAAGCCACGTATCACTGTATTTGGTGTGGGTGGGGCAGGCGGAAACGCCGTCAACAACATGATCGAGAGCAGGCTGGAAGGCGTTGAATTTGTCGTCGCCAACACTGACGCACAGGCGTTAATGCAAAATGCCGCCACGCGCCGCATTCAAATGGGCACAGCCTTAACCCAAGGCTTGGGCGCAGGCTCACACCCGCAAATTGGTGCGGCCGCAGCTGAAGAAGCATTGCAGGAAATTGTCGACCATCTCGCTGGAAGCCACATGGCATTCATCACCGCAGGCATGGGTGGCGGCACTGGCACAGGTGCAGCACCGGTTATTGCACGCGCCGCTAAAGAGCAGGGCATCTTAACCGTCGGTGTTGTCACCAAGCCTTTCCACTTTGAAGGCGTGCGCCGTATGCTCACCGCCGATCAAGGTATCGAAGAACTGGCTCGATACGTTGACACGCTGATTGTAATCCCGAACCAAAACCTGTTCCGTGTTGCCAATGAAAAAACCACTTTCGCCGCTGCCTTTGCGATGGCTGATCAAGTGCTTTATTCCGGCGTTGCATCGATCACTGAATTGATGACGAAGGAAGGTTTGATCAATCTCGACTTTGCCGACGTGCGTTCGATCATGGCCGAAATGGGCAAAGCCATGATGGGCACTGGCGAGGCTTCTGGCGACAGGCGCGCCATTGAAGCTGCTGAAGCTGCAATTTCCAATCCATTGCTTGATGATGTTTCAATGCGCGGCGCACGCGGCTTGTTGATCTCAATCTGCGGTGGCCCTGATTTAACTCTTTATGAAGTTGACGAAGCCGCCACCCGCATCCGCGAAGAAGTTGATCCTAACGCCAATATCATTTTGGGTGCCACATTTGATGATAGCCTTGAAGGCACCATGCGCGTTTCCGTTGTTGCCACTGGCCTTGCAATTGAAGGTATGGGCGAAGCCACACATGAAGAAACAGATCATGAGCCCGCCGTTCAAATGCAGCCTGAGCGTAAGACGTATAGCATCCCACAGCCGTCGCCCGAAGCGCGCGTGAAGACCAGCCGCCATGTCCAAATTCCAGCGCCTTCACCGAGCATGGATCAGCAAGGCTATGACCAAGATGCACATGCCGACGATATGCCGGTCCACAGCCATGCGCCAGCACGGTCTGCGCCGCGCATCCCACCCATTGATCAATTCCCACGCATTGCTCAAGAGCAGGTAGCCGCGCGCCATGCGGAAGTTGAAAGTATCGCCGAACTTTCACAGCGCAAGCGCCGTGGCATTTTTGAACGCCTCGCTGAAGTTGGTTTGGGCCGTAAGGTGGATCACGCGACTGCACCAACGCCTACTCCCCAAAGCCGCGCTGAACCAAAGATCCGCCCCGCAGCTCAGCAACCGATTTATCAAGAGCCGACCCCTGCGCCGCAAGCAACTGCAAATTATGATGATGATCAGTTGGCTATTCCTGCCTTTTTGCGTCGCCAAGCTAACGGATAAACCAACCCAAATTTCTAATAAAAACCCGGCAGCCACAGTTCTGCCGGGTTTTTGTTAGATCGGGGGCTTAACCAAACCAAGCATAAGTGTTATCAGCCCTCCATGGTCATCAGATTTTCCACTAAAGCCAAGCTTCTGCGCGATTGCGCGCTCGCCGCCACCTTATTGCTAGTGGGTTGTTCCGCAGGCGGAATTGACATTGGTGGCATCAACATTAGACGTGGCGGAGCAGACACTGAAGCTCTGTCCCCTGATCTGGCGCGCAGCGACGACGCACAGGTCGCACAGCTTTACAACGCAGGCCTCGATCAGTTGAAGTCTGGCAAATATACTGAGGCCGCCAGAAATTTCTCTGAGCTAGAACGCCTACACCCTTATTCCAAATGGGCCACAAAAGGCCTTTTGATGCAGGCTTTCGCCAATTATCAGAATAACAAATATTCTGATGCGATCGATGCTTCGCAACGGTTCATAGCGCTTCATCCCGGGCATGAGAACCTTGACTATGCCTATTATATTGTGGCGCTTTCGCAATATGAGCAGATCGGCGACGTACAGCGCGACCAATCACAAACAGCAAAAGCATTAGACGCGCTGGAAGAAGTGGCGCGGCGTTTTCCTGACTCGCGTTATGCCGCCGATGCGCAGCTGAAAGCACGATTGGCGCGCGACCATCTGGCCGCCAAAGATATGGAAGTGGGCCGCTATTATTTTAAAAAGGGTGATTGGTTGGCGGGCATTAACCGCTTCAAAGACGTAATCACGACATATCAGCAAACCTCACAAACGCCAGAAGCGCTTTACCGACTGTCGGAGGGATATATGGCCCTTGGTATTAGGTCTGAAGCCCAAACTGCCGCTGCCGTGCTAGGCAAAAACTTCCCGACCTCAACCTGGTACCGCGACGCATATACCCTGGTTGCCAGCGATGGCCGCGCACCGGTGGCCAATTCAACAAGTTGGATCAGCAAGGCGTTCGGGCTTTAATTTCATCAATCTCAGCTGCATGCTTCTGAGTTTTGCTTGCAGCGATGACCGTCAACGCGCGCGACGTGTAGAAACAAAAACCCCCGCGAAGATTTCTCCTCGCGGGGATGATTTATTTCAGCCGAACTCAATCTTATTGGATTGAATCGTCTTCAGCGTAATTACCATTGTGGAAGACATACCAAACATACTTGGCACCGATCACGTCGCCCTTTTTGTCAATTTTAATGGGGCCCAGAACTGTCTTGGTTTCGTTGCCAGCGCGAATCCATTTAGCGAGAGTCTTTGGATCGGTTGACTTGGTTGCAGCGGCAGCCTGTTGAAAGACTTGGAACGTTGCATAAGTTGCAAGCGTATAGCCTTCTGGATCATAACCATCAGCCTTAAACTTTGCAACGATGTCCTTAGCATCTGGGCTGTTGCGTGGATCTGGCGCGAAGGTGAAGATCATGCCATCAGCAGCATCACCAGCGATTGTCCAGAATTCCTTGATGTTCATCGAGTCACCAGAAAGCATCTGGGCTTTAGAACCCTGCTCACGCAGCTGCTTCAAAATCAACGCGCCAGGNNACCACCTTCCTTAAGCTTGGAAACGATTGCCGAATAATCCTTTTCGCCAGCGTTGATGGATTCAACGATGGCTGGCTTCAAACCAGCAGCCGTCATTGCAGCATTGGTGGCATCAGCCAAGCCTTTGCCGTAAGCAGACTTGTCATCGACGATTGCAACCTTCTTGCCAGCGTAGTGCTTGGCAAGGTAGCTGCCAGCCACGAGGCCTTGTGCATCGTCACGACCGCAAACACGTGCTACGTTCCAATCACCTTCATCGGTGAACTTCGGATTGGTAGATGAAGGCGAGATTTGCAAAACGCCAGCATCAGCATAAACCTTTGAAGCTGGGATAGAAGAGCCGGAACAGAAATGGCCAGCCACGAACTTTACACCTTTTTGCACAAGTTGTTGCGCAACTGAGGTGGCCTGCTTTGGATCGCAAGCGTCATCGCCGATTTCCAATTTCAATTGTTCGCCATTCACGCCACCAGCAGCGTTGATNNCCCGTGATTGGGCCGGCGGTAGCAACAGTAAGATCGGCCAAAGCCGCCGAAGCCGAAAGCGCAGCAGCAAAGCTGATCGCCATACCAGCAATAATAAATTTCTTCATTGACGTTCTCCTTTAATGTTTAAATGACCTGAGAGTGGTCGGAGGTTCGCTACCCCCTTGAGGTGATACTGCCCCAACAGGATAGGAATGCAATTGAAAAAGCGACATTTATACGAGGCTCTTTCAAAATAATTCATGATTTTGCGCGCCAGCTGAACAAGCCTGCACGCTCAAAGGCAAATGGATATTTCTCAGCCATTTGTCGCGCCATGGTCATGCGGTAACCGAGCAGGGCAGACAGCTGAATTACCAACCCGTGGCTGATATAATACTTCACCGACAAAAGCTCGGATTGAAATAACCCAAAATGCAAGAAGCGAATACCGCAGGTAAAAATTAGCATATAAATGAACAACAAATAATAGGGCCGCCATCCTAACGCCAAAGATCGGCCCGCCGCGAAGGCAGCGCCACCACCCAGAATGCAGGTGAGGATGATAAAAATCCACGTATCTTGTTCCACAAACAGCGACAGATAATTCTGGCCGAACTGGTCTAGCGCGTCGGCGAAGTTGCCAATCTGGTCGATAAAACCATTCATCTCAATGGCCTCCTTCCAGATAAGCCGCACGAACTTCTGGCCGCTTCAATAATTCTTGGCCTGTGCCGCTCAGGGTGATTTTACCGTTCACCATCACATAAGCGCGGTGCGCCAACTTGAGGGCATGATTGGCGTTTTGTTCCACCAACAAAACCGTCAAGCCTTCCTCACGGTTAAGCATACGGATGGCATCAAAGATTTGTTTGACGATGATGGGGGCAAGGCCAAGCGAAGGCTCATCCAGCAATAAAAGACGCGGGCGCGCCATCATTGCACGGCCAATGGCCAACATTTGTTGCTCACCACCAGAAAGTGTACCCGCACGTTGGCTTTGACGTTCTTCAAGCCGAGGGAAAAGCCTAAACACTTTGGGCAAGTCTTCTGCCACATTGCGCAAAGCGTTGACGGTGGCACCCATCTGCAAATTCTCAAGCACTGTCATGCGTGGGAAAATGCGTCGTCCTTCGGGCGATTGTGCAAGACCCAGATGAGCGATTTCGTATGTGGGCATTTGGGTTATGTCTTGCCCATCAAATACAATGCGGCCAGCGCGCGCGCGCGGTGTGCCAAAAATTGTCATCATCAAAGTTGATTTGCCCGCCCCGTTAGAGCCGATGACCGTGGCAATCTCACCCTCGTTGACTTGAAAATCAATACCTTTCAAGGCTTGAATCTTGCCGTAGTAAGTCTCAATGCCTTCGCCTTGCAGGAGAACCTTGTTCATTTGCGGCCTGCCTTTTTAGCAGGGGCTTTGCCCTTTACGGCCTTTTTGGTGGGCTTAGGTTTGGGTGGTGCTTGTTTAATTGGGACGGGTTTTTTGGCCGCTGCTAAGGCGGGGGCCACTGCAACTATAGCCTCTTCAACCAGTTCCTCATCTTCTTCATCTTCAACGCCGAGATAAGCGCGGATCACCGCCGGATCAATCTTCACTTCTGCTGGCGTGCCATCGGCAATCTTGCGGCCATAATCCAACACCACAATGTGATCGGAGATGCCCATCACCACACTCATATCATGTTCAATCAATAAGATAGCCGCATCATGCTCATCGCGGATGGTGCGGAGCAGTTTGTTGAGCTCCCCTGACTCTTGGGGGTTTAGACCCGCTGCGGGTTCGTCCAAGCACAGCAAGCGTGGATTGGTGCACATGGCGCGGGCAATCTCAAGTCGGCGTTGCGCGCCATAGGATAAATCACCCGCTGGGTCATCAGCACGGTCAATGAGGTTTACCTTTTCGAGCCAATAGGCGGCCTTGTCGAGAGCCTCGGCCGCGGCGCGTTTATAACTGCCAAGCCCAAGCAAAGCGCCAATGGTATATCCAGAGGCTTTCATCAATGTATTGTGTTGGGCTACCATCAGGTTCTCAACCACAGTCATGCCGGAGAACAACCGAATGTTCTGAAAAGTGCGGGCTACATGCGCCTCACGGTTCACCCGAAAATCATCCATACGTTCCAGCAAGAACTGCTTGCCGTTATCGTGATTCAATTTCAACATGCCTTCGGTGGGTTTGTAAAATCCGGTGATGCAGTTGAACACTGTCGTTTTACCAGCACCATTGGGGCCGATCAGAGCGGTTATCTGCTTGCGCGCAACGTTGAAAGATAGATCACCAATCGCAACCAAACCACCAAAGCGCATGGTGAGGTGTTGAACCTCCAGCTCAGGGCTGTTGTCCCACTCACGCATCATCAACCATGCCCCTCAGCCACCATATCGCCGGAGATGGATTTATTCTCTTTGAGATAAACTGTTGGCTCACGTTTGGTTACAAAGCCACGCGGCCTGAACAACATCATCACAACCATTGCCATGCCCACCGCAATCATACGGAATTGCACTGGATCAGTGCCGATGAACGAACCTTGTAGCTGCGTCGGGAGCTGGGCAAATAGCCAAGACAACCATCCCCCAACGGTTTCGCCCATCATAGATTTAATGCCCTCGCCAGCGCTGCCCAACTCGCGGAAGATTTCAAATGATCCCATAATGGCGGTGGCCGAAAATACGATGCCGATCGGAGAGCCCAAGCCACCCAAAACCACAATCGCCAGGATCAACGCGCTTTCGAGATAAACGAAAGACTCCGGTGATACGAAGCCTTGGCGTGCGGCAAAGAAGGAACCAGCAAAACCGCCGAACATGGCACCAATCGCAAACGCCGTGAGTTTTGTGTTCGTTGTGTTGATACCCAGTGAACGGCAAGCAATTTCGTCTTCGCGCAAAGCTTCCCACGCCCGCCCAATTGGCAAGCGCCGCAAGCGCTTGGTTACAAAGTAAGTCACCAATGCCAGCGCAAAGATCACATAATAAAGGAATATGTAAGAGTGGATGCGATCATAAGCCAGGGGGAAGAAATGATCGGAAATGAACTTCGAAAATTCTGAATAATCGCCATCAGCATCTTGTTTGAACGTATAGCCGAAGAATGTCAGCTTCGGTACATTGATGCCTTGTGGGCCGCTGGTGAATGAGAACCAATTAATCAGAACCAAACGGATGATTTCACCAAAGGCCAATGTAACGATGGCGAGATAATCGCCGCGCAAACGCAGCACCGGAAAACCTAAAATCACACCCCATAGTCCGGCCAACAGGCCCGCCACCGGCAGTGTGACATAGAAAGCATAGGGCACAATGCCAGTGCCAAACCAGCGTGGAAAATAAACGGTGGAGAGCAGGGCGTAAGAGTAAGCGCCCACGGCATAGAATGCCACATAGCCAAGATCGAGCAGCCCTGCGAGGCCCACCACCACATTGAGGCCCCATCCGAGCATAATATAAATCAAAATATAGCCAGCCAAATCAATCAGGCGCAGTTCACCGAAGTTGGGAAGCTCAACTCCATAAGCTTTGCCAAGATGTGCCACGATTGGCAGCATTATGCCAAAAACCAAAAGGCCGGGTGCCACATAAGGCCCGATCATGTCTGACAGCTTTCGGTCAGGAAATACAATGCGGAGGGCTTCCCTGCAGGCGATGAGCACTAAAATCAAACCCGCAAAAATGTAGCGCGCATTGGCAATGAGAATGGCGACGATGATAAGCGGCAGCGCCCAAGACAGGATAATTCTCGATAACTTTATTTTTGGAACCGCGACTGTATCCGGTGCAGCAATATCAAGTGCAGCAGCAGCGCGTGGGTTCCACACAAATACATACATGAGACCACGGCCAATCACTACAAGGGCTCCCAGCAATCCCGCTAACCATAACCGTGAATGCCAAGTGAGAATGCCTTGATCGAGTTGTGTGCGGATGGCCACGATGGGGACCAAGATCGGCACCGTGATTAAACCGGAAATGAGGAGATCTTTTGCAATCTCACTCGGCGAAAGAACTTTGGCTTCGCTTTTAGCGCCGCCAGATTTAGGAGCTGCAGACATCGCTTATATCTTCTCCACTTCCGGTTTGCCAAGCAAACCCTGGGGCATGAATATCAATACCAGCACGAGAATGGTGAAGGCCGCCACGTCTTTATATTCCACCGAGAAGTAAGCCGACCACATCACCTCAATAAGGCCGATGAGCATGCCGCCGAGCATGGCGCCGGGAATAGAGCCGATGCCACCCAGCACAGCAGCTGTGAAAGCCTTGATGCCAGCAGCAAAGCCCACGTGGAAATCAGTCACATTATAATACATGAAGAACATGAAGCCGGCGAAAGCTGCCAATATCGCGCCCAAGATGAAGGTTATTGAAATCGTGCGGTCAACATTGATGCCGAGAAGGGCTGCCATTTTGGTGTCCTGCTCACAGGCGCGTTGGGCGCGGCCCAATGCTGTACGTTGAATGATCAATGTAAACACCGTCATCAGCACCAGCGTGGAAAGGATAATCACGATTTGCATGTAGGACAGCGTCACCGCAAAATCTTGCGTGCCCACAGATTTGGTCATCAACACGAATTTGTCTTTAATGATTGGCTGAATGGGTTTGGAGCGGCCTTCTTGGGCAATGCGCACAAACTCTTGCAACACGATAGACATGCCAATTGATGAAATCAGGGGGGCCAAACGAAAAGAACCGCGCAAGGGTCGGTAAGCAACACGTTCAATAGTCCAGTTAAAAGTCGCCGCAACCGCCATTGAAATGGCAATCACCAAAGCCAGCGCCAAAGCAATAGCAAAGGGCCCACTGCCTCCTGTGAGGGCAAACATCAAGAGTACAATGAATGTTGTGATAGAGCCGACCATGAAAACGTCACCATGGGCGAAATTGATCATCCCGATGATGCCGTAAACCATCGTATAGCCGATGGCTATCAATCCATAGATGGAACCCAGCGTCAGGCCGTTAATCAGCTGCTGCAGAAAATACACTTATACTACGCTCCCGAACCCATGACGCTTCTTGGTGTTCCATTGTATTCCGGAACTTGTCTTCTAGGTCTATCGAAGCCCGTGGCAATTGACAAGTATTAGATTCAAAGCGGTTTGAAGCACGTAACTTGACAAGCTTTTGGTCAGCCTATATCAAGCCGTCATATATCGATTTGGCATATGCTTTCAGAGAGTTTTCGTTTTTATGGCTATGAACGTCCGCACCCTTTGCCTCGGCATCCTGACTTTTAAGGAGGCTTCNNGAACAAGGCCGCACCGTGCTGGCCAAAAGTCTTGCGGTGTTGCCGGCCAAAGACAAATTCAAGAGCGAGTTTTTGTTTGAGATGTTGATGCAACATTTCATCAGCAAAGATCACATGGATGAGGCCATTGACAAGCAACATGCCGATCTACTCGAAGATCTGGCACATATCGCACAGAAGCGCGACCGTGTTTGCGAAGTTGGATCAAAATTTGTCATGGGCTACGCCGATAGCATTTTGCGTGCGGCTGCCAATTATTTGGAGGCGCAATGCCCACGCCTCAAGAAACCAAAAGCTAAAGCAGCGGAGTGAATTTATGAAACCACAATTTGCCATGGGCCTTGTGGCCTTGACATGGTTCACCACCGTTGACGTGGCATTGGCGGAGGTGCCCGCACCGCCAACTATTTCGGTTCTCACCGCCACCAAAAAGCCGATCAATGAACAGTTGAATGTAACCGGTTCATTTGCTGCAGGCGAAATGGTGTTGGTTACGCCTGAAATTGAGGGCCTTTTGGTGATGAATTTTCTCGCTGAAGAAGGCGATACGGTAAAGAAGGGCCAGACTTTGGTTAATCTCAATTCCGCGGCCATTGATATTCAATTGCAACAGGCGATGATTTCGCGAGACAAGGCTTCGGCGGATTTGGAGCGTATCACGAAGCTGCGTTCAACAGGTGTTGAAACCCAGGCAAATTTTGATCTCACGAAATCAACATTTGATTTGGCCGTGTCACAAATCGCGGCCCTGCAGTTAAATAAATCGCGCAGTGAGATAAAATCTCCAGTAGATGGCTATATTGCCACCCGCGCTGTGCAAATTGGCAGTGTGGCTTCGGCCTCCAAACCGCCGTTGTATCAGATCGTGCGCGACGGCGAAATTGAATTGCAAGCCGAAGTTCCAGAGAGTGATTTGCCGCGTGTGAAGCTTGGCCAAATCGCCAGCATAACAGTGAATGGCCTAACTCAGCCAGTGATGGGCGAAGTGAAATTAATTTCACCGCAAATCAATCAGCAAACCCGCATCGGCATTGCGCATATTGCCGTTAAATCAGATCAACGCATCCCACTTGGCACCTTCGGTCGCGCCACAATAACTCTGGCTGCAGAAGAAGGTGTTGGCTTGCCGATGACAGCAGTTACCTTTGGCGACAATGGTCCCACTGTGCAAATCGTTAAAGACGGCAAAGTACAGGTTCGCAAGGTCACTACTGGTCTTGTTGGAACAGATGATATTGAAATTACCAAAGGCGTTGAAGCGGGCGAAACTTTTGTAGCGCGGGCCGGTTCTTTCGTACGCGATGGTGATGCCGTAACGCCCGTGGCTTTGACACAATAACTGAGAGAAAATAGAGAAATGAATTTCAATTTTTCAGCTTGGTCTATTCGCCATCCAGTTCCGCCCATTCTGCTATTTGTGATCCTGACGATCATTGGCATTGTCAGTTTCAAAAACATGGCGATTGAGCAATTCCCCAACATTGACGTGCCGATCATCGCCGTCTCAGTTTCAGAGCAGGGTGCAACACCTGCCGAGCTTGAAGTGCAAATTACCAAGCTCATCGAAGATTCAGTGGCTGGCGTATCGGGGGTCAAACATATCACCTCCACCATGTCAGACGGCATTTCAACAACAGCAATTGAATTTCGCCTTGAAGTGCCAACCACAAAGGCTTTGCAAGACACCAAAGATGCAGTGGCGCGTATCAGATCAACGCTGCCTGCGGGCGTTGATGACCCCGTCATCACAAGCGTTGACGTGGAAAATCAGGCCATTCGCACTTATGCGGTGACGGCCCCCGGCATGACGTTAGAACAGCTTTCCTGGTTTGTGGATGATAAGGTCAAGCGGGCACTGCAAGGTGTGAACGGCGTGGGCCGTGTGGAGCGTTACGGCGGCGTTGACCGTGAAATTCGCATCAATCTAGATCCAGCCAAGCTGCAAGCTTTTGGCGCAACGGCAGCACTTGTAAATGGGCAAGTGGCTAACACCAACTCGGATTCAGGCGCAGGCAAAGGCAATGTCGGCGGGCAAGAACAAGCCATCCGCACCTTGGGCGGAGCCAAATCTATTGATGATTTGAAATCGGCTAAAGTCACGCTGCCCGGTGGCCAAGCCGTGCGCCTTGATCAATTAGGCGACGTGACAGACAGCAGCGCTGAACAAACCACTTTTGCCCGTTATCAAGGGCAAGGCGTTGTTGCTTTCTCTGTGTTCCGCGCCAAGGGCGCAAGCTCAACCGATACTGCAAAGCGCGTTGAAGACGCGATTGCAAAAATCACCGACGATGCCAAGGGTGCGGCGAGTTTCTCAGTCGTGGATGATACGGTCTATTTCATCTACGGCAACTATAAAGCCGCCATGGAAGGCCTGATCGAAGGCGCATTGCTGGCCGTGCTTGTTGTGTTGATTTTCTTACGCAACGTTCGCGCCACATTGATTACCGCCGTTTCATTACCGCTTTCGGCTTTCCCGGCGTTTGGCGCGATGTACCTATTGGGCTTCTCGCTTAACCTTGTGTCGTTCCTCGCCATCACATTGGCGACCGGTATATTGGTTGACGATGCAATTGTGGAAATTGAAAACATCGCCCGCCATATGAGGAGTGGTAAGACGCCCTATCGCGCATCGATGGAAGCCGCCGCTGAAATTGGTTTGGCCGTTATTGCCATCACCTTCTCGGTAATTGCCATTTTCGCGCCAGTGTCTTTCATGGGTGGTATTGCTGGCCAGTATTTCAAGCAGTTTGGTTTGACGGTCGCAGTTGCTGTGTTCTTTTCTCTCATGGTGGCACGCCTGATCACGCCAATGTTGGCAGCTTATCTTTTGAAGCAGCTGCCGCACGAAGAACATAAGCCGGGTTGGATTATGCGCAGCTATATCTGGCTGCTTCATTTTTCCAATTGGGGACCTACGTTGCTCTCAAAAAGGCTTGCTCCGAAATTTGTAGGTTCGGCGTGGTTCTATTCATTGATAGCCTTTATACCATCCTTCATCTTGGCAGTTGTTTTCTTTGTAATAGATACTCGCCACACCACTAGCTTCGTTTTACAGTTGATCGTNNTCGTTGATATTGATTTCACGATTTTGGTTTTGAGCTTACTTGCAATCATCGCCTTGATATTGCGCGCATCTATCATGTTCTATTGGGAATGGAAGTGGGTGCGGGCAAACGCTCACTTACAAGGCTTAGTCAGAAAACCAAACCCGATGAGTTATGTGACAGTACTGTTGAGCTTCCTAATACTGTTTGGCGCTACTCAGTTGTTCCCACTCCTTCCCTCGGGTTTCATCCCAAAGGATGACTCGTCGCGCTTTGTACTGTCTGTGGAATTGCCGCCCGGTGCCACGCTGGAGCAAACCCGCGATGTGACCGACAAAATGGTCGATCTCATCCGACCCAATCCTGAAATCACGCAGGTGTTCGTGCTGGGTGGTGCATCACCCACAGGCACGGTGGAAACACGCCGTGCATCCATCTTCGTTAATTTGCGTCACCGTGACGTGGATTTCGTCCACAATATGTGGAACCCATTGGCCAGCCGATTGCATTTGCCGCAGTTTGCCTGGGATGGCCGCATCCAGCCACAAGCGGATGTCGAAAATGAAATCCTTCCCAAGCTGAATAGTATTCCGGATTTGCAATGGGCCAAGATCAACCCGCGCGGGGCGCGTGAAGTTGAATTTAACATGCTCTCAACTGATCCAGTGGCACTGTCAGATTCCGCCCAAAAACTGGCGGCAGCCCTGCGTGCTGATGGTCGCTTGCGCGCACCTATGGCGCAAGGCGCACTTGATCGGCCTGAGATTCAAATCACGCCGAAAACGGCTGAGGCTGCAAGCCTTGGTCTAACCGCAGCGCAAATATCCCAAGCTGTTCGCGTGGCCACAATTGGTGATTTTGGCCCGCAACTGGCCAAGTTCTCGGTTGATGGTCGCCAAATCCCGATCCGCGTGCAAATTCCTGAAAAGGCGCGCGCCTCGTTGTTTGAGATCAGCAATCTGCGTGTCATCAACGCGGTCACTGGCGTTGCCGTGCCACTGGCCACGGTAGCAGACGTAAAGATCGCCCAGGGGCCAGACACGCTCAAGCGTTATGATCGCCAACGCCAAGCCACAGTGGGTGCTGATTTGCCACCGGGCATTGAGCTAGGAGACGGCAGTAAGATCATTGAAGACACGGCCGCCAAACTGAACTTGCCGAAATCTGTTCACATCCAACAAGGCGCAGATGCCGAAATTCAAGGCGAAGTATTCTCTGGCTTCCTCACTGCCGGTGGCTTTGGCATTCTGCTGATGTATTTCATATTGGTGTTGTTGCTGCGTAACTTCTTCGTGCCGTTCTCAATTTTGCTATCACTGCCGCTTTCGCTTGGCGGCGTGGTCTTGGCTTTGCTTTTGACACGCCAAGCCTTCTCTATGCCCGTCACCATCGGCATGTTGATGCTGATCGGCATTGTGGCCAAGAACGCCATCATGCTGGTGGACTTTGCCGTAGAGCGGAAAAAAGCTGGCATGGAGCGTGTTGACGCGGTTATCGACGCTGGCTTGAAACGCGCACGTCCCATTGTCATGACAACCATAGCTATGGGCGCTGGCATGTTCCCAACAGCCTTAGGCATTGGTGAAGGCGGTTCGTTCCGCTCACCCATGGCTACGGCGGTGATCGGTGGTCTTATTGTATCAACCGGCCTCAGCCTGATCTTCGTGCCATCATTCTATGTGGTTATGGATGACGTAGCGCGGCTGTTCCGTTGGGTGTTCGCACGCTTCATCGGAAAGCGTGATGAGCCCAAGGTAGTTGATCCAGACGTGGCGGCGGTTGATGCGCGCGTTGATGAGTTGGAAGAACAGCTCGCGCGCCTCACGACCAAGCCAACAGCAAAGCTATCTCAGTTCAAACCAGCGGCGGAATAGTCGCAGAGCATCCGTCATTCCCGCGAAAGCGGGGATGACGAATTTGCTTCATGTGAGTAAAAAAGAAGGCCTCAGCCTTGCTGCGGATCCTTAGGCGCGTCTGGGGCTGTTGGCGGGTCAGGCGTCTTAACCGGTTTGAGTTTCTTAACCAGCTTCTTGAGCTTCTTCTTGGCTGGCTCAACTTTCACCACATCAACCTTTTTGGCTTGCGGACTTAGAAACCAGAATGGACTGTGAACCGTAGTTGCGGCTGGGGCAACGGAGGCTACGGAAGTCGCCGGTGCATTATGGTCCTTCGGCGACATGTGGAATGTGGCCTCGGTGGTTAACAAAACCTCCGGCGGTTGGAACAGGCCAGGCCTACCGCCACGAATCGATACCGTATTGTTCTTGAAGCCAGCCTTCTTGATCAAATCAAACAAAATTGCAGCATTAGCGGGCAACAAACGCACACAGCCGTGCGAGACAGCGCTGCCTAAGGTTTTCACATGGTATGAACCGTGAATGGCATGGCCAATGCCGGTGAAAAACATGGAATAGGGCATCGGCGCATCATCCCATTCCTTGCTGAAGTGATCTTTTTCCATGCGGAAAATATGATAATCACCCGATGGTGTATCATAGCCGAGACT
This sequence comes from Hyphomicrobiales bacterium, assembly GCA_003151375.1. GTDB lineage: Bacteria > Pseudomonadota > Alphaproteobacteria > Rhizobiales > Aestuariivirgaceae > Aestuariivirga. The sequence goes on along the minus strand of PLXI01000226.1, from coordinate 10,131 downwards.
GGGTGCACCCGATGAAACCAGCCAATCATATTGTTGAACGCCATCTACCTTCACGATCATATGCTGGGTGACCTTATCCACCAGAATATCAATCTGCATCGCCGAGGCGGCGACTGACGATAGAGCGAGGAACGTAAGGGCAGCTAACCCTTTGGCAAAACTCGATTTCAAGACCACGACCATCTCCAATATCACTACTAAAGAATGAACTCATAAACCCTTCGCGCGGGTGTGGCAAGATTGGGGCAGGTTGAGTGGGCGTCTATTTTTGCTGAGCTACACTGCGCTTGCCCGAGAGCTTTGTTGCTGGAACAGATTTGTAATATTTGGATTTGGCTTCTTTTATTCGCAACTTGGCCTCTTCGGCCAAAATATAGTCGCGGGTTATAGGCAAATAATGTTGGTCAAGCCCAAACTGAATTTGAAAATTATTCATGCCGACAAAGCGAAACCCGCATTCTGACACAGCCAAATAAAATTCCCACATGCGGCAGAAACGTTCATCATAAAGTGCTTTTGCCTTGTGGCGATTGGCCATAAACCGCCTGCGCCAGAAATCCAGAGTCCGCGCATAATGCGTACGCAAAATTTCGATGTCGGTAATGTAAAGGCCAGCCTTCTCCATTACGGGGGTCACTTCCGATAAAGAGGGCACATAGCCACCTGGGAATATATATTTTGCAATCCATGCGCTTGTGGCTCCGGGCCCATCAGAGCGGTTGATCGAATGCAGCAAGGCCGTGCCGTCTATCTTCAGTAAGGCACCACATTTGTCAAAGAATTCGCGGTAACGCGTAACGCCCACATGCTCAAACATTCCAACTGAAACAATCCGGTCAAACTTGCCATCAAGTGTACGGTAATCTTGCAATAGGAACCGCACTTTATCGGAAAGTCCACGTTCTTTTGCCAAGTCATTTGAAATTTTAAATTGTTCTTCTGAAAGTGTAACGCCAGTAAAATCCACGCCATACATTTCAGCGAGATAAAGCCCAAGACCGCCCCAGCCAGAACCAATATCTAAAACCTTCATGCCGGGTTTGAGATTTAGCTTCGCCGCCACATGGCGCTTTTTGGCCAGCTGTGCTTCGTCGAGTGATTGTTTCTCATGCTCAAAATAAGCGCAGGAATACTGGCGATCCTTGTCAAGAAACAGATCATATAGGTCGCCCGACAGATCATAGTGGTGTTTAACATTTTGTCGCGCCCGGGCTTTATCGTTGCGTTGGTCATACTTACGGCGCGCCATGCGATATTTATAAAGCGCGTCATGCACGATATTGCTGCGGTTCACATTGGCCAGCGATCTTCCGCTCTGGCCGGCATTCCTCAGTGCCAAGGATAGGAAATCGAATATGTCTCCCTCAATCACTTCAAATTCGCCGGACATATAGCATTCGCCCATCTGCAAGTCGGGGTCCAATGCCATTTTGCGCGCTGCTGCGGCTGTCTTGAATTTGACGTGAACGTGCTTGCCCGTTCCGTCACCATAGTTTGTGACGCGCCCTTTCCAATCTGTGACAGAAAGATTGCCGATGACAAGCAGTTTACGGAGAACGAGATCAAAAACCATAATGGTTACTTATCGAAACTCAGTGCTCTGTTCAACTGTGTAAAATATGGAGTGTCCACAAAAGGGCCACAATCAAACACAATGGCCCAAAGACTTCCATTCGGCATCAACAAACACCGGTGTGCTTTGCAATACAGCCTTTTGGCTGTCCTTGCAGGCAAAATGATATAGGGCCGAAGTGGCAAGGCTTGAGGCATCCTTTTCCTGCTTTGCAGACATGCCGGCAATCTTCACACTGCTAAAACCATCAGCTTCGGGCGCAAGGCTAACCTGATACGTTTTACCATTGTAAAACACCGGTTCTGTCTTGGCTTTCAATGCGGTGTTGGCCTCAGCCTGCTTTTCTTGGATGAGGCGAATGCCGCTTGGGTCTTGTGAACAGGCAGCGAGAAGCAGACAGCTGAAGGCGGCGAAGTGATTCATTTTCATAGTTCGGGGTTTAGCCACCCAACCCTTGAGAGCGCAAATTAAAACTGGCATAGGCATAAACATGACTTTTGATGCAACTTTATTGCTTTCGCCACGCGCTTCATCGGCTGATGAAGGCGCCATTATCCGCATGTCGCAAAAAACCCGCGACTTAAGGGCCAAGGGGCATGACATTGTGGCACTGACCATTGGCGAACCGGATTTTGCTACGCCGGAAAATATCCGCAATGCCGCCAAGCAAGCGTTAGATGAAGGCTTCACCCATTATGCGCCGGTCGCCGGCATTCCCGAATTACGTGAGGCCATTGCCGAAAAGCTGCAGGCTGAAAATGGATTGGATTATCAGGCCGCCAACGTGGTTCTGGCCAATGGCACCAAGCAGGCGATTAACAACGCGGTGTTGTCACTGATCGGCCCGGGTGATGAGGCCATCGTGCTAGCACCCTATTGGGTATCCTATGAAGGCTCTGTGAAATTGGCGGGTGGCAAATGTGTGGCGGTGCATTCCTCTGTGGCCGAAAATTACAAACCACCGATAGAGCGTATTGCAGCAGCGATTACGCCCGCAACCAAGCTGATTTTTCTTAACTCTCCCGCCAATCCAAGTGGCGCGGTGTGGAGCAGGGCAGAGTTGGAAGCGCTGGCTGTTGAGGTGCGCAAGCATCCGCGCCTCATGGTGCTATCGGATGAAATCTACGAATATATTTTATTTGATGGCGAGATGGTTAGTTTTGGCTCACTGCCCGGAATGCTCGAACGCACCATCACCTTGAATGGGTTTTCTAAGGGCTTTGCCATGACAGGCTGGCGCTTGGGTTATGCCGCTGGCCCATTGCCTGTGGCCCAAGCGATGGGGCGGATGCAGAGTATTATCTCTGCAGGCGCCAATATGTTTGTGCAAAAGGCGGCAGTTGCTGCCCTTAAAGGCCCGCGCGGTGAAGTGGAGCGCATGCGTGCAACTTACCAACGTCGCCGTGACATGGTTTTGGCCTCATTGCGGGCCATAAAAGGCGTTGCCATCGGGCCCATCCCCGGTACGTTTTACGCTTTTCCAGATGTCTCGGCCTTTTTGGGCAAGCGCGTAGGCAACCATGTGATTGATACCACAGATCAGCTGTGTGATTGGCTGCTGGAGGTGCACGGGCTGACACTGGTGCCAGGCACGGCCTTTGCCGCCCCTGGTTCCATCCGCCTTTCTTTTGCGGCCAGTGAGGCGGATATAGAAAAAGCGATGGCGCGGTTGCGGGCGGCCTTGGCGCAGCTGGCTGGTTGACAAATCGTGGCCGCCGTGGCCTTTAGCGCCAGAAATTTGAGGAATAACTAATGACCCACGCTTACCGCTCCCATTCCTGCGGCCAATTGCGCGACACAGACGCAAATAGCACCACCCGCCTTTCCGGCTGGGTGCACCGCGTGCGTGACCACGGCGGCGTGTTGTTCATCGATGTGCGTGACCATTACGGCATGACGCAAGTGGTGGCAGACCCAGACTCTGCCTCATTCAAAGTGGCAGAAAGTGTGCGCTCTGAATGGGTAATCAAAGTTGACGGCAAAGTGCGCCTGCGCCCGGCTGGCACCGAGAACAAAGACATGCCCACCGGCTTGGTTGAAGTTTATGCCACCGAAATTGAAGTGTTGAGCCAGGCAGCGGAACTTCCTCTGCCGGTGTTTGGTGAGCCGGATTATCCCGAAGATATTCGCCTTAAATATCGCTTCTTGGATTTGCGCCGCGAAACCCTGCACAAGAATATCATGACGCGCACCAAGGTGGTTAGCCACCTGCGCCAGAAGATGAACACCATCGGCTTTAATGAATTCACCACGCCGATCTTGACGGCCTCATCGCCGGAAGGGGCGCGCGACTTCCTCGTGCCCAGCCGCATTCATCCTGGCAAGTTCTTCGCTCTGCCGCAGGCCCCACAGCAATATAAGCAGCTGATGATGGTGGCGGGCTTTGACAAGTATTTCCAAATTGCACCCTGCTTTAGAGATGAAGATCCACGCGCAGACCGCCTGCCGGGGGAGTTCTATCAGCTTGATCTGGAGATGAGCTTCGTCACGCAAGACGATCTCTTCGCCACGATGGAACCTGTGATCCTTGAATTGTTCAACACCTTCAAAGGCACAAAAACGGTTCGTTCTGACGTGAAGCGCATTCCGCATGAAGTGGCCATTCGCAAATATGGCTCCGACAAGCCAGACTTGCGTAACCTAATTGAGATGCAAGCTGTCACCGAACATTTCGCAGGCTCCGGCTTCAAGGTGTTTGCAGGCATGATCGCCACTGATCCGATAGTTGAAGTCTGGGCAATCCCTGCGCCAAAAGGCGGTTCACGTGCGTTCTGTGATCGCATGAATGGCTGGGCACAGAAGGAAGGACAGCCAGGTTTGGGTTATGTCTTCTGGCGGGAAGGTGAAGAGGGCGGGGCTGGGCCGATTGCTAAAAACATTGGCCCTGAACGCACCGATGCCATTCGCAAACAAATGGGCCTTGGCGTTGGCGATGCTTGCTTCTTTGTCGCTGGCCGCCCTGAAAAATTCTACCGCTTTGCAGGCGATGCCCGCACCATCATCGGCAAGGAACTCTCACTCACCAATGAAAACGAATTTGCCTTTGCCTGGATTGTGAACTTCCCCTTCTATGAATGGGACGAGGAAGAAAAGCGCGTGGACTTTGCCCACAACCCCTTTTCCATGCCGCAAGGCGGCATTGAAGCGCTGAATACCCAAGATCCGCTCACCATCAAAGCCTTCCAATATGACATGGTGTGCAACGGCTATGAAATAGCCTCTGGCTCCATCCGCAACCATTCGCCCGATACCATGGTCAAAGCTTTTGAACTCACTGGTAAGAGCAAAGCTGAGGTTGAGGAACAGTTTGGCGGCATGTACCGCGCCTTCCAATTCGGTGCACCACCCCATGGCGGCATGGCTTTTGGCGTCGATCGCTTGGTGATGTTGATTGTGGGTGCCACAAACCTGCGTGAGATCACACTGTTCCCGATGAACCAACAAGCGCAGGACTTGCTGATGGGCGCACCATCAGATGCAACGCCAAAACAACTGCGTGAATTGCATTTGCGTTTGAATTTGCCAGAGGCGAAGAAGCCGTAGCGCACCCTTCTACGCAGTGAGAATGACACAATGAAAAACCCCNNTGGTGGCCTTCTTAGCGGCCTTCTTAGCGGTTTTTTTTGCAGCTTTCTTAGCAGCCATAGTTCTCTCCATAATTTTTGTCTTGTTATGCCCCACAACGCGGGCCCGACTTACCGTAACAGACGTCAACAAAAATATTTTTTTCTCTGCAACGTCTGTAACTGAAACGTCTTTTGATCCCGTTTGTGTGATTCGGCAATATGCCGTCAACAGCTTGTGTATGAACCAGCCCTAGTTAACAAAGTGCAAATAATTGACCCCGTCAAATTAGTCAGTGCACGGATGAAAAAGACGAACTAATCAGTACACGGATGAAATAATTGAGCCCAAGAAAAGGGCCGAGATCGTTCTCGGCCCTGAATTTTCGTCTATAAATTACGAGCAGCCACTGGTCGAGCCGCAAGTATCACACTTCAAACATGTGCCATTGCGCACCATGGTGAAGTTGCCGCNNTCCATTGCCCTAACAGGAGCAGCAGGTTCATAGGCCATAGCTGCCGGAGCCTCGGCCAAACCAACAGCAGCAGTGCCACCAACACTTTCGCCAACACGCATTTGCAGCGCATGAGCGGGTGAGGCCGCCGCCGTTGCCGCGCGCGGCATCACCACCACATTGGCGAGGTTCTGCTTGCGCACAAAGCCAGCCGAGAGGAAACGCTGGGCCGAAACTTGTGG
>PLXI01000226.1:0-4259 GCA_003151375.1 Hyphomicrobiales bacterium | reverse complement strand
ACGAATTCTTCCAGCGGCACGCCATATTGCAGGCCAAGCGACACCGAAATCGCAAAGTTGTTGATAAAAGCACGCAGCGCAGAGCCTTCCTTGTTCATATCAAGGAAGATTTCGCCCAAGCGACCATCTTCATATTCACCGGTGCGCAAGAATACAGTGTGCCCACCAATCTTGGCCTTTTGCGTATAGCCTTTGCGGCGGCCAGGCAGTTTTTCCTGATGTCCTTGCACACGCTCAATGATTTTCTCGACAACCCGCTCAACGATGGTTTCAACCCGCGCCACCATTGGCTTGGCCATAAGTGCATCAACACCTTCATCGGCCTCATCATCACCATCCTCAATCAGCTGAGATGACAAAGGCTGCGAAAGCTTAGAGCCGTCGCGGTAAAGCGCATTGGCCTTGATGGCCAGTTTCCAGCTGAGCATATAAGCCGCTGAGCATTCCTCCACCGTTGCCTCATTTGGCATATTGATGGTTTTGGAAATGGCACCTGAGATGAAAGGCTGTGAGGCCGCCATCATTCTGATGTGGCTTTCAACCGACAAGTAACGCTTGCCGATGCGGCCACAAGCATTGGCGCAATCAAACACTGGCAAATGCTCTTCCTTCAGGCCGGGCGCACCTTCAAGCGTCATGGCACCACACACGTGGATATTGGCTTTATCAATGTCCGCACGGGTGAAACCCAAATGCGCCAGCAAATCAAAACCAAAGTCATTCAGCTGCGCGTCAGTCAGTTTCAGCGTGGTTTTGCAGAAATCTTCACCCAGGTTAAACTTGTTGAACACGAATTTGATGTCAAAGGCTGAGGCCAAACCACCTTCAACATTCTTGATCTGCTCATCACCAAAGCCCTTGGCCTTCAGCTGCGCGTGGTTAAGCGCTGGCGAATCTGCCAGTGAGCCATGACCCACAGCATAGTTGATGATGGCTTCAATCTGATCGGCTTGATAGCCCAAGGTGCGAAGTGCTTCGGGCACAGCTTGGTTGATGATCTTGAAATAACCACCGCCAGCCAGCTTCTTGAACTTCACCAAAGCAAAATCTGGCTCAATTCCCGTAGTATCGCAATCCATCACCAAACCAATGGTGCCAGTTGGGGCAACCACAGTGGCTTGAGCGTTGCGGTAGCCATGGGCCTCACCCAATTCAACGGCCTTGTCCCAAGCTTTGCGTGCAGCAAGGGCGAGATCTTTGTCAGAGAGATCATTCTCATCCAGCGGCACTGGTGAAACATTCAAACCCTCATAACCAACCGCAGCGCCATAAGCAGCGCGGCGATGGTTGCGCATCACGCGCAGCATGTGCTCACGGTTCTTGGCAAAGCCTTGAAACGCACCGTGCTCTGATGCCATTTCGGCTGACGTGGCATAAGAAATACCGGTCATGATGGCTGAGATGGCAGCGCAAATAGCGCGGCCTTCGTGGCTATCATAAGGAATGCCAGCCGTCATCAACAACCCGCCGATATTGGCAAAGCCCAAACCCAGTGTGCGATATTCATAAGAAAGACGGGCAATTTCCTTGGATGGGAACTGCGCCATCAATACCGAGATTTCCAGAACCACTGTCCACAACCGCGTGGCATGTTCATAGGCAGCAACGTTGAACTTGCCTGTCGCATGATCGCGGAACTGCAACAGGTTCAAAGAAGCCAAGTTGCAGGCCGTGTCGTCGAGGAACATATATTCAGAGCAGGGGTTCGAGGCGCGAATTTCGCCAGAGCCAATGCAAGTGTGCCAATCATTGATGGTGGTGTGGAATTGAATGCCTGGATCAGCCGAAGCCCAAGCGGCATGGCCAATCTTGTCCCACAACTCACGTGCTTTCAGCGTTTTGTATATCTTGCCATTGGTGCGGCCCACTAAGTTCCAATCACCATCAGTTTCTACTGAGCGCAGGAAATCATCGGTCACGCGAACGGAATTGTTAGAGTTCTGGCCTGAAACAGTGCGGTAAGCCTCACCATCCCAATCCGAATCATAAGTATCAAATTCGATTTCGCCATAGCCTTGCTTAGCGAATTGAACGACGCGCTTGATATAATTGTCAGAGACCTGATTGCGGCGCGCATCTTTAACCGCGCGCTTCAGGGCCGGATTCTTTTCAATCTCAAAGCAATCACCGCCTGGGCCTTCGCAATTCACGCAAGCCTTCATAATGGCAGTGAGATGCTTCTTGACGATCTTGGAACCGGTGACGAGAGCAGCAACCTTCTGCTCTTCTTTCACTTTCCATTCGACATAGTTTTCCACATCGGGGTGATCGACATCCACCACCACCATCTTGGCTGCACGCCTTGTAGTGCCGCCAGACTTGATGGCACCAGCCGCGCGGTCACCAATTTTCAGGAAGCTCATCAAGCCGGAAGATTTGCCACCGCCCGAAAGCTTTTCGCCTTCGCCACGTATGTTACTAAAGTTTGTGCCTACACCTGAACCGTATTTGAAGATACGCGCTTCACGCACCCATAGGTCCATGATACCGCCCTCATTTACCAGGTCGTCGTCAACACTAAGTATAAAGCAGGCATGTGGCTGCGGACGCTCATAAGCGTTTTTGGAACGCTCCAGCTTTCCTGTTTTCGGGTCCACATAAAAGTGTCCCTGTGCCTTGCCGTCTATACCATAACTGCTGAACAGGCCGGTATTGAACCATTGAGGCGAGTTAGGCGCCGCCATCTGCATGGCAAGCATGTGGCAAAGCTCGTTGTAGAAGTTTTGCACGTCTTCTTCGGCATCAAAATATTTATGTTTCCATCCCCAGTAGGTCCAGCATCCGGCTAAACGGTGAAACACCTGCCGTGAATCCGTTTCCGCGCCGTATTTTTCTTCTTCGGCAACGCCCTGTAGCGCGTCAAAGTCGCCTTCGGAGCGGCAAAGCCACGAAGGGACTTCATCCTCCTGGATCTTTTTCAAAACCCTGTATACGCCCGCTTTGCGGAAATACTTCTGAGCTATAATGTCTGTGGCTACTTGTGACCAATGTTTGGGAACTATGATGTCGATCATTTCAAAAACGATCGAACCATCCGGATTGCGAATTACTGAAGTACGTTTCTCAAACTCTATTGTCTCGTAGGGATTTCGTGTATCGCTAACTAATAATCTGTTTATCCTCATTCGCTGAAAACTTATCTAATGGAGTTAAAAAATACTTAATTGAAATTTAACTGACCACTAATTTTGCTCTAAAAAAATTTTATAGTGCGAAATGTATCTGACGTCTGTTAATTTCGTAAGGTAGGTCCCCCTCTAGAATCTCCCCGCAAAAACTTCTCTAAAAGCTATTGGATTCAAAATTAATAGAACTAATATTGAAAAGCAAACTTGACGAATTTAAAAAATTTTATTCCCCTATTGACTTTTAAAAAGTAATGAATTTGAATTAAAAATGTACACTTAGCTAAAACAGGTAACCGAAAAAAAATTTTAGGCTTGACAGCGAAATCGGTTAGTTAAGTAAAAACATTTTTACAAGCAGGGAAATTGTTTCTTGAAAAATATTTTTGAAACGTTTTTTCGTTTTAAGAATAAACAAATCATCCGTATTGCGCTGCGTCCTGATGATATTTTTTTTAACATGGATCGTTTTATGTTTTCCCTGATTAGAAAATGATAAAAAATATTTTCAATGAATTTCATCACGGAAATAAAAACAATAAAGCCTCAACAAAAAAATCATCTATTATTTCGCAGCTTAATTTGAACTGCACGATATTCAACTTAATGCCAACGCTGCAAATGAGCGCTGGTTATTAAGCGATTTTATCTGCTCCCTTTAAAGAACCGAACCGTACATCTGAAAACAATAATATGTTTAATTGGGTTCAAAATGCATTATGAATAAAAAGCTGAAAATTGACTATATTCGGGGTTTTATTGGCCGAAGAGCCTGTTATTGGCGGAATTAAAAGAATATATTATTTCTTAAATCGGAAAACATTAAAACCTTAAAAAAACTCATGAATTCAAATCCGGAGCCGGAAAAAGATAAAATAAAAAAATATTATATTACCTGATTAATCCTGATAAATTCCGAACGCTTTTTAAAAAATTAAGAAATCAATTTCTTGCAGGAAAGGAAAAACCATGACGTCAAAAAAGAAAGCAGCAGATCAAAGCGATAACGAATTATACAAAACCAAAAATGATATCCCTGAAGATAAGAGGACAGAACTTGTCGTGCTTCTTAACCGGCGTCTTGCAGATGCAATCGACCTGCAAACTCAAATGAAACAGGCGCACTGGAATGTT
>PLXI01000291.1 GCA_003151375.1 Hyphomicrobiales bacterium | reverse complement strand
GGCGATGGCGACATTGACCAAGCGGGCCGCGTCAACGGTTATGGAAATGCCATTATCATCAGCCATAATGATCATTTGGAAACCCTCTATGGACACATGAGCCGCTTTGCAGCGGGAATTCATGAAGGGGTACATGTCAACCAGGGTCAAGTGATTGGCTATGTCGGTTCGACAGGACGCAGCACGGGGCCACATCTGCACTTTGAAGTGCGCATTGACGATAAGCCTGTTAACCCGCTGGCGGTTCGTGCAACCGGCGGCAGCCAGTTGGCAGGCAAGGATCTTGCCAACTTCCGTGCCCAACGCGAAAAGCTAACCGANNAGCTCTGGCATCCAGCTGAAGGCCGCTAACTAACTTCCCAATGCTCCATGATAGACCCGTTACGGTACGGGTTTTGACTCTTCGTGTTTTTCGCTATATCTGTCGAAATATAACGGAGATCGCACATGAAATTCTTTAGCACGGCATTGGTGTTTACTTTTTTGATCGGCACGGTTCAGGCCGCTGATCTTAACATCTATGCTGCGGCCAGCATGAAGGATGCGCTTGATGAAATCCTCGCCACTTATAAAACGCAAAACAAAGTGGATGTCGTAGCGGTTTATGGCGCGTCAGGAACTTTGGCCAAACAAATTGAAGCGGGCGCACCCGCTGATATTTTCATTTCCGCTGACGAAGAATGGATGGATTATCTGGCTGGCAAAAATTTGATCAAACCACAGACGCGCAGCGATATTACGGGCAACACCTTGGTTTTGGTTGAAGCCAAAGGTGCAAAGATTGATGTGAAACTTGCTGATTTGCCCGCAAGCTTGGGTCAAGATAAATTGGCTTTGGGCGAAGTTAAATCCGTGCCTGCCGGAAAGTACGCAAAAGCAGCGTTGGAAAAACTGGGGCAGTGGCAAGGCGTTGAGAAAAATGGTGTGGCCCAAGAAAATGTACGCAGTGCGTTAGCGTTGGTGGCGCGCGGCGAAGCCAAGTTAGGCATTGTTTACGGTAGCGATGCTGTGGCCGAAGCAAAAGTGGAAGTAGCAGCGGTTTTCCCAGAAGACTCACATGCACCAATACGCTATCCTGCCGCGATGATAGAAAATTCTGCAAGCGCTGCAGCGGATGGCTTATTGGCCTTTTTCAAAGGACCAGAAGCCCAAGCCATTTTTAAGAAAGACGGTTTTGCGCCGATCCAATAACGATGGATGAAGCCTCCATCATATGGCTGTCGCTTAAAGTTGCGCTTACCGCATCATTATTTGGATTGCCGGTGGCCATCAGCTTGGCCATGTTGTTGGCGCGGGTGAATTTCTACGGCAAATCTTTGCTCAATGCCGTGGTTCACTTGCCTCTGCTTTTGCCGCCAGTGGTGACCGGCTTTGCATTACTCGTTGCCTTTGGCCGTAAAGGCTTTATCGGCGAGACGCTCTATGATCTCACTGGTTTCACCTTCGCTTTTCGCTGGTGGGGTGCTGCTTTGGCCGCAGGATTAATGTCTTTGCCCATTGTGGTGCAGCCGATGCGCGTTGCCTTTGAAAACATTGATCATGATATTGACGAAGCGGCCCTCACACTTGGTGCCTCGCGCTGGCAAAAGTTTTGGCTCATCACTTTACCCATGGCAATGCCCGGTGTTTTGGCTGGTGTAGTTTTGGGATTTGTGAAAGCGCTGGGCGAATTTGGCGCAACTATCACTTTTGTTTCTAATATTCCAGGCGAAACACAAACGCTTTCACTGGCGATTTATTCTTTGTTGCAAACCCCAAATGGTGATGCGGCGGCTTTGCGATTGGTTTGGGTTTCAGTGGCGCTGTCTTTTGCGGCCGTGTTTGCCGCAGATTATTTCTCGCGCCGCTTTAGGCGCACTAGAGCGAGCTGAGAAATCTAAACTCTGCTTTTGCCTGTTTGGTGCATTGCGTTTCAAATTTTTTGTAAGCGGTGAGCACTTGCTTGCCAAATACAGTCACTTTTGCTCCGCCACCACCAACCCCACCAGTTGCGCTTTCAACGCAAGGCTTGTCGAACATTTTGTTTAGTTCATCGATCAATATCCAAGCGCGACGATAAGACATGTCCATGGTTTTGGCCGCGGCACTGATCGAGCCGGTTTTAATTATGGCTTCCAACAAAGCGATCTTGCCGGGCCCTAAACTGTGGCTGTTAAAATCGAGTTTCAGAAGGAGCTTAGGCATGATGAATTATAGGATCATATTTGGATCAAGCGCCAGCTTTGGATTAGCAAGAATGCGCGTGATCCGCTCTGCAGCATCCGCGGGCAATTTGCGCGCAGGCTTAGAGCGATCGCTCGACGTGCCCTCATGGCTGGGCTTATCAAAACCGGCCAGAGCCTGAGCAAGTTGGCCCACAGGCAAACCGCAGACCTTGAAAATAGTCGCCATTTGTTCGCTACGATCCGCAACCAATTCATTATAGCGGAATGGATGCAGCATGATGCCATTGGCCTTGGCGCGGGCATAGTCTTGCATATGCAGCGCCCAGGCGATGGCAGCAAATTCATCAAAGCGCACATCTGGTGAATTGATATCCAAGATACCTTTGAGATAGGATTCTGGTTGGCCCACCGACATGGCTTGCCAGCGCTGGTGTTTATTTTCGGGCGTAATATCTGCGGGCATGCCGCGGCGCTGAATAAATCCATAGCGCGAATTGGCATAGCCGATGGCATCGCGGTAAAGAAAAAGATTAGTGGCATGAGGTGAAGCCGCAACCAACGTCTCGATGATCCGGCTGGCTTGGCTGAAATATTTTATTACCAACGGCATCGCCAGATCATAACCTGGCAGAAGTGTGAGAAACCGCAGACAGGCATTGGTCAGCTCAGCCAACATTGGTGGCGAAACATGTTGGCGATTGAATGGCAAATCAAATGTGAATTTCGGCTCGGAAATACACTGCGCGGCACCGCTGATGTTGAACACCTGATGCAAAAGTGTTGAGCCACAATGGCCAATGTTAAACAGATGGATCAGGTGCTGCGGCAATTTGAGGAATGACGACAATTTGAGAAACGCATCAAAATTTATGAATGCGGCTTGCTGCGCTGAGGTTACCTGCGCTTGATAGGAAAATGGAGCTGCGAAGAGTGGATTGTTAGCACCCGTTTGCAAAAATACCGCGCGACTATTGCCGAAATCCAATTCATGCAACGTCCAACCGGGGTGAAGCAAATTGTCATCTGCCCCAATAGTTGCAGGCCCAAGCGTCAGCACGTCACTCAGCGGAACGCGAGGGGTTTGATAGGGCTTGGAGGAGAGAACCGGATGAATGGTGGCCATGTGAAAGTCATAACAAAATGCCTGAGCGTTTGCCAGATCACTTCACCCGCCGTGCTGACGCAAAGTGCCAAATTGACAATCCGTGGCCATCCAATAAAAGTCAGTTTTGACGTGGTGCGACTGAGAAAACTAATTTCATTTCGGCATTGCCGGTGTCTAGGCTGGAGACTCCCATGGACGAACAACAGATCAATGAATTCTTTGGTGATGGTCAGGATACTGGATTTGGCACAGGCTGGTGGTCTGGGATTTTGGCAGTGTTTTTTGGTGTGCTCGCCTTTGGCGGGGTGCTTTGCCTGCACTTCCCGCAGTTTCTCAGCACTCCCGAAATGCGCGTCTATTACCCCATGCACCTCATTCGCATGGGGATTGAGACAGCAATTTGGGCAGCACTGATTTTTGGCGTTTTGTCTGCAATCTTGCGCAGCAAGAAAGTCTTGGGCTTCAGCGGAATGCTTCTGGCTGGTGCTGCCGCAGCACTCGGCGGATCAAGCGTGCCGATCAATGAACCTTTGACAAACGGGCCAGCCATTGGCCTCGACTGGTTTCTGCTCGATCTCTTCCTGATGGCGCTGATCTATGTTCCGGTTGAGCGGCTATGGCCACAATATCCCAAGCAAGGAACTTTTCGCAAGCAATGGACGCTTGACGTTATCTACTTCATGTCCACCCATTTGCCCATCCAAATCCTGTCATTTTTAGTGCTGCTTCCGGCTACACAAGCTACGCATTATCTGGCTATTCCTGTCGTCGCCAATTTCATCGCCGCGTTGCCGTTACTCATCCAATTCTTGCTGGCGGTATTGGTTGCGGACTTGGCCGAATGGCTCACTCATTACGCCTTGCATAAGGTGCCGTTCTTGTGGCGGTTCCATTCAATCCACCATTCATCCAAAGAGCTTGATTGGCTTGCAGGTTCACGCTCCCATTTTTTGGATGATACATTGGTGCGTGGCTTTGTTTTGGTGCCAATGATGTTGGCCTTTTCGCAAACTGTAATCTTGATTTATCTGATATTTGTCACGTTGCATGCGACTTTGACACATTGCAATTTCCGCCCCACTGTCAAATGGCTTGAACCGCTACTCGTGGTGCCGCGCTATCATCATTGGCATCATTCGTCGCAGAAAGAGGCCATCGACAAAAACTTTGCCATCCATTTCCCATGGATCGACCGATTGTTCGGAACTTATTATTGCCCAAGCGAATGGCCTGAGCAATATGGTCTCGACGGTGAGGTGATCCCGCAAGGTTTTGTGCGCCAAACGTTCGAGCCCTTTATCAAACCCAATGCCCGGTTAAAACCCTAGAGTTTCCAAAGGAACATCTGGCGGAATTGTAGCTCCCTTGGGGGTTGCCGCAACCAGCCGCAATGCTTTCATCCATCTGATGGTTTTAAAGCCGAAATCATATTCCTCATCACTGTGGCTCAGCCGCAGAAGACTGGGGTGATGATGATGATTGTTTTGCAAACAGGCGCTGAAGGTTGCCGTTATCGGCAGCCATTCGCCGATATTCATTGCATTGTCGTGCTCATCACCATAGCGGCGATAGCCAAACTGGCGGGTGTGCGTCCAATAATTTTGGATCATATTGACCCATATTGCAAAAATGCGCAGCCCAAGCCACATCGCCAAAGCATATTTCCAATCACGAACCAGATACCACAGCAGCGCGAAATTGAAGATTTGCGAAAGAATGGTGAAGGGCAAACTGTCCGCCACGCGGAAGGCCATAGAATTGAAAATTTCGTCCTTCGCAATATTTTCGGTGCATTTATAGGGAAACAGGCAAAGGTAAAGTGTGCGCCACAGTCCGTCGTCGTCCAGCTTGTTGGGATCGCCAGCGTGATCTGCATATTTGTGATGCAAGCGATGGCGGTTCACCCAGTCCGTAGGCCCAACATAAACCCCAAATAGGTTGTTTACGATAACCACTGTTTTGACAAACCATGGTTTGAAGTTCAACGCGCGGTGCGCAATTCCTAGATGCAATACATCTGCGAGATAAACACCAGCGAGAAACCAAAATACGGTGAAATAGATTGCGCCGATCAACAGGCCTAACCAAGGCCCCATTGCTGCTGGAGCAAGGGCCATGCAGGCAAAGCCATAAACCAAGATGATCGCGTAGCCGACAAGACTATAACTCTTCATAGATTTCGTTCCCTCAAATCTTGTGATCTGACGGTGAGGCAATCCATGCGTTAAAGTGGACGGACGTAAACGCACGCGAAACCAGTTGTCAGATATCTGATTTCGCGCCTAGGTTCGCACCAATGTCCACTTTTGTCATCATCAATCCTGCGGCCGGTGGTGGCCGCGTTGGGCGCAAATGGCGCAGGCTTGAAGCAGCATTGCGCGATAGCATAGGCAGCTTTGAACATCGATTCACCACACGTGGTTCTGGCGCACAGGCAGTGGCTGCAGAAGCGGTGCGAAGCGGGTTCAATTGCATCATCGCCGTTGGAGGCGATGGCACGGTGAATGAAGTGATCAATGGCATGGCCGAGGCGGCAGATGCTACACCGATTTCGCCTAGCCTTGGTGTGATTTCACTTGGCACTGGCAATGATTTCGCGAGGGCTTTTGGTTTGCATCGCGGACTGCCCCATGTCCTTGCAACTCTGCGTTTGAGAAACAGTCGCGCAGTTGATCTTGGGCTTATGCAATTCACTTCTTTTGACGGCGCTACACGCAGCCGCTGGTTTGGAAATGTTGCCAATGTGGGTTTGGTGGGTGAGGTAACCGCTGCCACTCAAAATTCGCGGCTGGTCAAACTCCTCGGCGGCCGCCTTGCATATCCACTGAAAGCGATCTCGGTGTTGCGCAACTATGGTGGGCGGCGGATTGTGCTTAGCCGCGATGATGCGCCAGCCGAAACTTTGGATGTTCTCTCCATCGCCATTGCCAACGCGCCCTATTTCGGTTCAGGCATGAAGATTGCGCCACATGCCGACATGTCTGATGGCTTATTGGATATTGTAGTCATACTGCATGGGCCGAAAGTCAAAGCGACTGACATTGCCCTGCTTTATAAAGGTCAGCACCTCACCCACCCAGCTGTGCGACATTTCAAAGCGCGGCGCATCAGTTTTACATCCGTCGATGGGAAGGGTGTGCAATGCGACGCCGACGGCGAGCTATTCGGTAGCCTGCCTTGCACAATTGAGCTTCACCCAAATAAGCTGCGTCTGATTGCGTGAGTTGCGCGGTCCACTCTCCACTTAATGCACGGTTTTCACCACAGGCTGCTTAACCGCATCGCCTACAGCGCGGCCGTTGATGGTGAAAATTCCGTCCTTCACGTCCACTTTCACGCTGTCACCATCCTTGACATGGCCAGCGAGAATTTCTTCAGCGAGTGAGTCTTGCACCTGCTTTTGGATCACGCGTTTTAATGGCCTTGCACCATAGGCAGGATCATAGCCCTTGTCGGCTAACGCATCACGGGCTGCATCAGTCAATTCAATTTCGATTTTGCGATCGACCAGCAGTTTCTTCAGACGGTCCATTTGAATATCCACAATGGCATTCATATTGGCGCGCTTCAAACGGTGGAACAGAATGATATCATCCAAACGGTTCAAGAACTCCGGGCGGAAAGCAGATTTCACTACACCCATAACTTGCTCGCGCACTTCTTCCACATCCTGGTTTTCACCCAGGGCCACGAGGAATTCAGAACCCAAGTTTGATGTCATGATGATCAAGGTGTTTTTAAAATCGACAGTGCGGCCTTGGGCATCAGTCAAGCGGCCATCATCGAGAACTTGCAAAAGCACGTTGAACACATCGGGGTGGGCTTTTTCTATTTCATCAAACAGCACCACCTGATAAGGCCTGCGCCGCACAGCTTCGGTGAGTGCACCACCTTCATCATAGCCCACATAGCCGGGAGGTGCGCCGATCAGCCGGCTCACTGAATGTTTCTCCATATATTCACTCATATCAATGCGCAGCAGCGCGTGCTCATCATCAAACAAATACGCGGCGAGCGCCTTGGTGAGTTCGGTTTT
>PLXI01000287.1:5694-6015 GCA_003151375.1 Hyphomicrobiales bacterium | reverse complement strand
CGCAACGCAACTATGCCGGCCACCGCCTTTCGCCTTGGCTTGCCCATGTGATGGTGAGCCGTCAAGAGACCGCACGTCCACTGTTGACTCCCGGCGAAGTCATGCAACTTCCCACTGATGAGGCCTTGGTTCTGGTTTCAGGACTTCCGCCGATCAAGGCCAAAAAGCTGCGCTACTATGAGGATGAGAGCTTCAAGGCTCGCATTCTGCCACCGCCAAATCTTTCCGAAGGCACTTATGCCGATCGCCCGCCGCAAGCGCCGCATGATTGGGACGGTCAAATCCGCAATGAGGACGAACGTCTTGATAGGCCGTGGTTTA
>PLXI01000287.1:0-5673 GCA_003151375.1 Hyphomicrobiales bacterium | reverse complement strand
GTGAATGATGCCGAGGGCGATGATGCCCTGCCGCTGTTCTGAGGGGGATGAGATGAGCAAAGCCCGCCTCACAGTTTATATTTCAGATTCAGTTGCAGACCGCCTTGACCTGGCCTGCAAACGGCCCGGAGGCAACAAATCCAAATTCGTTGATAGTGCATTAGACAAATATCTGAACAGCCAAGCCAGGGGCAGCGATGCCATGTTGTATCGTCGATTGGACTTAGCAACCAAACATGCCGCCAAGACAGATCGCAACATCGCGGTCATTCTGGAAACGCTTGGTCTTTTTGTTCGTTACTACCTCACCATCACGCTACCACTGCCAAAATCCGAGCAAGACCCGGCCCGCAGCATGGGCAATCAGCGCTTTGAGTTCTTTGTGACCCAGGTCGGCAAAAGAATGGCGACAGGCCAAAGCCTGGTGCGTGACGTCATGGAACAAGTTGCCACCAATGATCCAGATTTTCTCACCCGCGATCTCGATGAGAGCGGGTTTCAGATGGGGAGTGTTTCGCCGCCTCCACGAACTGCGTCTGCTTCCCCTGACAGCAGGCGTGGGGAAGAAGCCCCGGTGCCGTCACGGAAAAGTCATGCGTCAGCACCGTCGAAAGTGGCACCGGGCGCTTCAACCGTCAAAACCGAGGACAGTCATGGATAAGATCATCACTTCCTTTGGCGAAGAAGCTTTGGCCCGCCGCAAAGCCATGTTGAAGACTGCCTTTGGCCCGGCAATTGCCGAGGCCTTGGCCGAACCACAGGTGGTGGAAGTCATGGTCAATCCCGATGGCAAGCTGTGGCTCGACCGTTTGGACACAGGCCGTGCCGACACCGGAACTGTATTGCAGTGGGCTCNNTGAGGTGGAACGCATCATCCGCTTGGTGGCCAGTCATATCAGGCTCGAAGTGCATGAGCGTTCGCCCATTGTCAGTGCGGAACTGCCTGAGACGGGCGAACGCTTTGAAGGTCTCATTCCGCCCGTTTCGCCGGGGCCATGTTTCTCGATCAGGAAACCAGCCAGACTGGTGCACCGGCTTGAGGATTATGTTGAGCAGGGGGTCATGCCGGCCCAAGTGGCCACATGGTTGAAAGAAGCCGTATTAGCCAAAGGCAATATCATTATTGTTGGCGGCACCAGTTCAGGCAAGACCACTTTGGTCAATGCTTTACTGGCCGAAGTTGCCACCACCAACGACCGTGTGGTGATCCTGGAAGACACGCGCGAGCTTAATTGTGCCGCCGAGGATTGCGTTAAGCTCCGCACCAAACCGGGTGTTGTTAGTCTTGCTGATCTTGTTCGCTCAACACTTCGACTGCGGCCTGATCGCATTATCGTTGGCGAAGTGAGAGGTTCAGAAGCACTCGACATGCTCAAGGCCTGGAACACCGGCCATCCCGGGGGGTTGGCCACGGTTCATGCCAATTCGGCGCGGGGCGCGCTCTACCGCATTGAGCAATTGGTGCAGGAAGCCACCGTGACCGTGCCACGCCGTTTGATCGCTGAGGCAGTCGACATTCTCGTCTTCTTGGAAGGCCGTGGCTCAGGCCGCAAGCTCGCAGAAGTCGCCCGAGTCGAAGGTTTGGGTAGCGATGGCGATTATGAACTCACGCCCATTTACTCAAATAAAATTCAACCCCATTGAGGAGTCCTCCATGACATCAGTTCGCAATCTCGTTTTGGCCAGCACAGGTTTTCTAGTGGTGGGTGCACAGTCTGCTTTTGCCGCTGGTTCCGGCATGCCGTGGGAGGCGCCACTCACTCAAGTGTTGGAATCAATTGAAGGCCCAGTGGCGCGCATCATGGCGGTGATCATCATTATCACCACAGGGTTGTCATTGGCCTTTGGCGACACATCGGGTGGTTTCAGGCGTCTCATTCAAATCGTCTTCGGTCTGTCGATTGCCTTCGCCGCGACATCGTTTTTCCTCGCCTTCTTTTCTTTTGGCGGCGGTGCTCTCGTCTGAATCAATAATGCTTTGAATCGAAAAATCTCAGTTGATGAGGAACAGTGAATATGACGAGTCTTCCTGGCTTTGAAGTCCCACTTTATCGGTCGCTGACTGATCCTATTCTTTTGGGCGGAGCCCCGCGCGGTATTGCCATTCTCAATGGCACCTTGGCGGCGGCCTTAGGCTTGGGCCTTCGCCTCTGGCTCGTCGGTCTCATTGTCTGGGTTGTGGGACATGCACTGGCGGCGGCAGCAGCACGCAAGGACGTGCAGTTTGCTGAAGTCATCTCCCGACATGCGCGTCATCCCGGGAGCCTTTCATGCTGAACCTCACCGAATATGCCAAGAAGCCCAAGCTCCTTGCCGATTATCTGCCTTGGGGATTTCTGGTGGGGCCAGGGATTGTTCTTAACAAAGACGGAAGTTTTCTGCGGTTAGCGCGCTATCGCGGTCCCGATCTCGAAAGTGCCACCGAAGCTGAGCTGATTGGTGTCACAGCCCGTATCAACAATGTGCTCAAACGTTTTGGGTCGGGTTGGGCTCTCTTTTTCGAAGCGCGGCGTACCGAAGCTTCGCATTACCCTCTGTCCAATTTTCCTGATCCGGTTTCGCTTTTGGTGGATGAAGAACGCCGCAAAAGTTTTGAGAGTGATGGTAGGCATTTTGAAAGTACTTACACTTTGGCCTTTTGTTGGTTGCCGCCCGCCGAAACCCAAGACAGGGCTGGTGCCTATCTGGTGGAGCGCGGCGATGATACCAGTTCAATCACAGAAGCGCGTGGTTTTGAATGGCGTGACTATTTTGTTACTGAGACTGAACGCGCGCTTGATCTTCTCTCCAACATTCTTCCCGAGATCAGGTTCCTCAACGATGAAGAGACCCTGACGCATTTGCATAGTTGCATTTCGGCGAAAGTTCATCGGGTCTCGGTTCCAACTATTCCGGCTTATCTCGATGCGCTTCTTGCCGACACGCCGTTCACTGGCGGCATGGCACCGAAGTTGGGTGATCAGCATCTCAGAACGATTTCGGTATTGGGCATGCCAGGCACCACTACACCCGGCCTGCTTGACGCGCTCAATGATCTAGCGATTTCTTATTCATGGGTAACGCGCTGGATTGCCTTGGATCGACCTGAGGCTCAAAAGCTTCTCACCCGCAAACGTCGGCAATGGTTTGCCAAGCGTAAATCCGTGACTGCGATCTTGCGTGAGGTTTTGTTCAATCAGGAATCAGCATTACTGGATACTGATGCTGCAACCAAAGCGGCCGAGACCAATGAGGCGTTGGAAGATTTAGGCTCAGGCGATGTGAGCTTTGGCTATGTCACAACAACGGTCACTGTATCATCGGATGATGAAGGCAAGGCCGATGAAGCGCTGCGTCAGGTAGAGCGCGTCATCAATGCCCAAGGTTTTGTCACCATCACCGAGAGTTTTAATGCAGTTGAGGCTTGGCTTGGATCATTGCCGGGTAATGTCTATGCCAATGTGAGGCAGCCGATCGTTCACACGCTCAATCTGGCTCATATCATGCCGATTTCCAGTGTTTGGGCAGGGCCGCATTGGAATGGTCATCTGGATCAACCGCCTTTACTCTATGCGGCAACACGCGGCTCCACACCCTTCAGGTTTAATCTTCATGTCGGTGATGTGGGACATACAACCATTATTGGCCCCACAGGTGCCGGCAAATCCGTGTTGCTGGCTATGCTGGCCTTGCAGTTCCGGCGTTATGACCAATCCCAAATCTTTATCTTCGACAAGGGCCGTTCTGCCCGCGCTGCTAGTTTGATGATGGGTGGCACGGCTTTAGATTTGTGCATTGGCTCGGGTCTGGCCTTCCAGCCCTTGAGCGATATTGATGATGCAGCAACGCGTGCCTTCGCCCGCGATTGGGTTTTGGCGTTGATCGCTCATGAGGGCATTGCCACCGATCCCAGCATCAAGGATCAGGTCTGGACGGCCCTCACCAGTCTGGCTTCTGCTCCGAAGGTCGAGCGAACACTGACTGGCCTGTCACTGCTTCTGCAATCCAATCAGCTTCGTCAGGCCTTGCAGCCCTATACGCTGGAAGGGCCTTGGGGGAACTTGCTTGATGGCAAGACGGATCAGTTGTCTTTTGCCGATGTGATGCATTTCGAATTGGAAGGCTTGATGGAGACCAAGGGTCTGGTGCTTCCAGTTTTGACCTATTTGTTTCACCGGCTCGAAGCACGCTTTGATGGCAGACCAACTCTCCTGATTTTGGACGAGGCTTGGCTGTTCCTGGATTCGCCTTTGTTTGCCACGCGCATCCGCGAATGGCTCAAGACTTTGCGTAAGAAGAATGTTGCGGTGGTCTTTGCCACGCAGTCTTTGGCCGATATTGCGGCCAGTTCCATTGCACCGGCCATCATCGAGAGTTGTCCGACACGCATTTATCTGCCGAATGACCGCGCCATCGAGGTCCAGATCACGGACATCTATGAACGCTTTGGTCTCAATCAAAGGCAGATCGAGATCATCGCGCGAGCAACACCCAAGCAGGACTATTACGCGCAGACTGCACGCGGCAATCGGCTTTTCGAACTTGATCTTGGCCCACTGGCTTTAGCCATTTGTTCGGCTTCAACTTTGCAAGATCACAAGCTCATGGATCAATTGCTCAAAATCCATGAGGGCACGGATTTTATTATCGCCTTTCTGCTGGCCAAAGGCTTCGAGGCTGAAGCGGGCATGATCGATCAAGCAACTCAAACCAATCAGCGCAGTTCCATATTTCATACATCGCACCATTTTTTAGAAGAACGTGACGGCAAAATCCCAACTCAGGAGAACCACCATGACCAAACTTAAACATATGAAGATTCACTTTGCGCTCGCCAGCGCACTGACTTTAGCCACTGGTTTGGCGACAATCACAATGTTGCCGATGCCAGCCCAGGCCTTTGTGGTTTTCGATCCTTGGAATTACGGGCAAAACTTACTCACCGCAGCACGCAGCCTTGAAGAAATTCAAAATCAAATCAAACAGCTCACCAATGAGGCGCAGTCCCTCGCTAAGATGGATCTTAATCTCACACAATTGGGGTCATCCATCGGCGGTGATCTCCAATCCCAAATGAATGACATCAAGTCACTGCTCGACAAGGCCAATGGCATAGCTCTCAATGTCAGTGCCACCGACAGCCAGATGATAAAGCTGTTTCCATCATCTTATGCCGCAGCCCTCACCAATGACCAAAGCCTCCAGGCGGCCAAGTCGCGCTGGGATGACACTCTGTCTGCCTTCAAACGCAGCATGAGTCTGGAAGCCAAAGTCGTCGAAAACACGACGCAAGATGGCAATGACTTATCCGATCTCCTGTCCAAATCTGCGTCCGCCGTTGGCAATCTGCAAGTTCAACAAGCGGGCAATGAACTTCTGGGTCTCAGCGTCAAACAGCAATTGCAATTGCAAACCTTGATGGCTGCCGATCAACGCGCCCAAAGCCTCGACCGCGCTCGGGTGCTGGCTTCGCAGGAAGAGTCGCGGCTGCGCTTCAAGAGTTTTGTCGGCACCACCAACGCCTACACGCCTTAGCAACATCGCTTTTCAGCGAAGCCTCAATCTTCGCCGAAGTCAGATCAATCCAAAATCCTAACTCACGTTTGGGTCTCCCAAGCGGCGGATGAGTATTGCCCATATGAATGATCTCAATATCATCGACAAATTCACCCAGACCTTTGTCACTTACATTGA
>PLXI01000225.1 GCA_003151375.1 Hyphomicrobiales bacterium | reverse complement strand
AGATGCTGGGGATCGAATGGGCTGATCCTGTGCAACTCTGCAACCATTTCAGGCGTGATCTTTTGGGCGTCGCTATATTTTGGACCACCATGCACAATACGGTGCCCTAGTGCGGATATTGTTTCGCTGTCGTGCTGCTGCCGAAGCCAATCCATAAGAACGCTTACCGCAGCAGAATGGTCCAGTACCTTGACTTCCTGCGAAAAATTGTCCGCCATGCTCAACCCTTTGACGTGCAGAGTTGAATCGCTTTGCCCAATGCGTTCAATTGCACCCTCATAGATCCGCCGCAGCGATCCGTTGGCTTCGAAAAGCGAAAATTTGATACTCGATGATCCACCATTAATGGTGAGAACGCGTGGGCTAGCTTTGTTCATGCGGCACCTTCATTGTTCTCGAGGTCCGCAATAGGCAACGTTTCGCGCTGTTCGACATGGCCAGCCAATCCAACGCGTTCTGCCTCCTCGGTTAACCACCCTCCGGTAAACCCCGCTCGACGCAGTCCGATCTCAATATAGGAACATTTGCGCATCAATCGCCACACCATATCGCTGCGATAGTTTTCAATCATCAAGACAGTGGGACCTATATTAAGACCGAAGTGCCAAGAAGATACCCACCAGTCGAAAGGATTGAGCGGGTTGCTCGGATGAGTTGAATTGTATGCAGCCTTGAAGCCGTAGGCGTTGGACTCTTTTAATTTCAGCTGATGAATGCAGAAGTGTATCGCTGGCAGAACGATTTCTGGGGCAAAGGGCAGCGAGGCAACGACGGCCCAAGGTGCCAAGGTGCCATCGTCGGGTCCATAAGGAACTCCTCGTCCGAGGTAGTCAAAAAAGCTGCGTTCGACGCCTTGTAACTTCAGGGTGTCTGGACCTGGACCTTCGCTCGCCGTGATGCCCCAGCAATGTTTCGCATAGCCTTCGAACTTGCGTGGATTTTCGATAGCGTAGTGTTGTTGCACATAGGTGGCACGTCTGCTGTTCTCAAAATAATCAATGCCTTTGCCACGCATGAACGCATCTTGGATCCCCCTGAAATCGATCCATACATGGGAGAGTTGATGGATAAACAGCGGGCCTGCGTAAAGGTAGTCATATCCGTAGCTTTTCTCCCAGCGGTAAGTGGATAACCACGCATCATAGCTATCTTGCGACAGGGGATGGGTCGGTGAGGCCAATCCTAGAACATAAAGCAGCAGGGCTTCGTCGTAGCCTTCCCACCGGTAACTAATGAACCCGCTTTCGGGGCGCCATCCATGCGTGACCTTGGCACCGCCATTCTGCGCCCAAGCCCAGTCGGCCCGACGATAAAGCGCATCAGCGAGGGTGCGGATTTCAGTCTCGTCTGCGGTGTCGGCACTAAAATAAACACCTGCTGCAAGAGCGCCGGCCAGCAGAATAGCACTATCGATTGTTGACAGTTCGCAGTCCCATGCGCGGCGCCCGGTCTCCATGTCGAGGAAGTGGTAATAAAAACCCTTATAGCCAGTGGCGTCAGGCTCGGTGCCTTGCGGGCTGTTCCAGAAAAAACGCAATGTGATCAGCGTACGTTCCACAGCATCACTGCGCGCCCAAAATCCACGCTCGACACCCACCGGATAGGCAGTGAGCGCTAGTCCGGTGGCCGCAATGCTCGCTGGCCAGTTCTTTGCAGTTTTGTCGATGATGAGGCCATTGAGCGGGTTGGCCTCATGGATGAAATAATTGAACGATTCGCGTTGTAGCGTTTCCAACTCCGACTCTTCAATTGATCGTGCTGGGCTCAATCCTAATTCTCGCATTTTTGTTACTCGCCCACCTCACATGTGGGGGTAATCATCACCTAGCCGCAAAGAAATTATAGATGGGGCCAAACACCAGCGCCACATACCAGCCCCAGCCAAACGTCTCGATCAATCCCAAGAAGAAGCTCGGCCAGCTCAACAGGGCGAAACCGGGGAGAAAAATGGAGAGTGCGGAATGTTCAATGGGTAAGCTGGGAAACGCCAGATAGCCAATCACACATAGCACATAGCTGATGACAAGCGACAAGCTCAGTGCCATCCCCAATGCAAGAACAGGAATGAGATGCGCGCCGTGTACCGGAAGAGCAGTGGCCAACACCCGATTGGGCATAGCTGCTTTAATGTTGGTGTTCATTGTTGCGCTCCGAGTTTGCTATGGGCTGGGTATTACCCGCAACACCCATTGTGTTAGGATCATTGCGGTTTCTATCATCGTGGCTATGGCTTTTCCCGTGGCCCATAATATGGGCCCCACAGCCAAATCGCATCATGAAGAAGAAGAACGCCCCCCAAATCAAAAAATAGACAAGTGTTGACATGATATTGTCTCCTCAGCCAATTTTATTGAACATGTATGCGCGCATGTCACATGACTTGCGTTGATCCAGATCAAACGAACCTGTCTGTTTGGACAAACCGCGCTACGGCGACTTGGTCCGACACTTGACCTTTCAACGAGTGAAAGTCGAATAAGTTCCATTGAATTTAGATACGAAAGAAAAGTTCGACATTGCGTCTGCTAGCTACTTTGCATTGGGGTGCTCGGGCTGATCCAAGAAAACAGCAAAGCCGCGATCCATGGCAGCGAAAACACCAAAAGTAGCCACTTAAAATCAGAGCCAATTGCGAAGTTAGTGAACACCATCCAGCCAATTGACGCGAGTGCGGAAACGCAGATGACGGCTGTTGCCCCCGGCCTTCCGGCCCTGAAACTCGTTGCTGATATATAAATAGTCAAGAGTCCGGTCGCAATCATGTATCCTCCGAGCACGCCAAAAACGTGTGAGAGCCAAATTTGTAAATCTGGCAAAGTGTTTTGGATTTGCGCCAGCGAGGCTCCGATATATCTCAAGTCCTCCGGCAGAAGCGGCGGTCTCAGGAAGATGAAATAGAGACCCAGGCCGATCAAAATAAAGCCACCGAGAGCAAGCGATGCAGACGCAAAAAGTCGAGTTTTCATGTTACCTTCTCAAGCCGACCACTGCCATCGCGCGGTTACTTAAAAAGCAATTTTGAACGTAAATATTCACGACCGCTAAACAATAAAAACGGGTGCAAAGCCGCCACCGGGTGTCCTAAAGTTTGTGGTTTGGCCTTGGTAGAGGCGAGCAGCAGCGATCAGTAATTCTTGATTATAGGTGTAAAGCCGCAAATCCATCTTGCGAGCTTCGGGGTTACCGCCGACCTCAACGCCTCGTTCGCTCGGCGTAACAAGCTCCTGCGCTATATAGTTACCTTTGGTGATGTCGACCCAAGTGGATTTGGTAATCTTGTCTCCACGATAGACAGCTTTGCCGCCGTGCCCGCTCAGGGGCTTGAAGAACAATCTTTTACGTTCAAGCCAAAGCTTAGCCATATTCTCAGGTGTCAACAATTGTGCACGTGGCACGGTGGCGAGGGCGGCAATATCATTTTCCGAAACACCCATGCGCCGCAAGGCGGCAGAATCAGAGAGTAAGATGAGGTTACCCTTGTTCGCCAATAAAGTGTGGAGATGCGGATTGGGTGTGACCACAACAGCACCTTCTAAATAGGCTCGGCGTAAAACGTCGTGTTCTGGTTTTTCGAACGTGAAATCCACGAGGCGATTGTAGACAAGATCGATCGTGCGTGTGCCCACCAGCAGGTTACCGTCTGAAAAACTCAGCTCGGAAGGATCGCAGATGATGACTTCAAAGCCGTGGCGTTCCAACTGCGACTTTGCGAGGATGAACTCAGGATAGAGATATTGCTGCTGTGGCGTGTCATCGATAATGGCGATCGTTTGGAGCGGAACTGTCCTCCCTTGCAAATGCCATTCACTACGGAACATGGCCGCTACAGCGGTCTCGAAACTTCCAGGCGTGGGGAGAACGAAGCTATCGTTGGCCGCCTCGCAACAGGCACGTTGCGCGTTCAAAAGTGCTGAATTGAGAAAGGCTCCGCCTGCATTGGTGTTGATTTCAATGAGCTTGGGGCCTTGCACGGTCAGATGAAAATCATAGCCCATGAAGACACCACTTGGGCCAAAATCCCGCCGAGTTATCTCGGGCGCTGTGGACAAAACGGAATCGCGATAGGCAGTCATACGACTAATGCGTTCGATGGCCTGAACTGTGGCCAACATTTTCTCAAGGTCTTGCTCAGCTACAAAGGCGGGCGAGTTGGCAAAGAGATAGGGATGTGTGTTTTGCAGGTCTGCCCATATGTTGTCGTCGCCGGTATCGTCCTCCAGATGACGAAGCAGCGTCTTCCGATCGAGAGTGGTGCAAAAGCATTTGGCATTGAGCCTATCACTCATGCCGATTGGTAACGGGTTTTTTGCGACAAATTGGTCCATTTCAAAACTCGTGATTAATTTTGCGATACCGACACCAAATTGTAGGCTGGTCCGTCACTACTGAGATTGCACTTCAACCGGAATGCGTTTGTCTATGGCATCATAGTCTGCAGCAGTCATTTCATGCAGGGCCTTCAGGAAGTCCACGACGTCCCAAATTTCTTTATCTTTGTACGACGGTCCCCATGCTGGCATAGGGGTAAATCGGATCCCATTTTTTGTCACCCAGAATAATTGTTCGGGGGTCATAAGGTCGTCATCTGGTCCAAAACTGGGTGCTTGTGGATTGAAGCCGACGGCCATGGGCTTTGGCGAGCGGCCAATTGGGGTATGACACATGACGCATTCTTGCCGGTAGATGCGGAAGCCATTGTCACGGTCAGGAACCACTCCAGCGACCGGATTCTGAATATCGCGAGCGTGAAGTTTAATTGAACTTTCGCGCACCGTCACCAGGGCCCAACTGAGAACTGATGAATCCTTAACTGAGGCAGCGACGTTGAACACGCCGGAATACATGAAGATCAACCCCCCGATGACCCCGACTACTGCGAGCGTACCGATGATCACCAGCGAATGCCTAACCACATGCAGGCATTTTTCAAACAATGAAGACATTGTAACCTCCGTAGGAATTCTTGATTGAACCACGCGGGATGGCGAGGGTTAAAATCAGCAGTCCGACAATAACACTGCTCCACGATCCCAATGAGGAGGTAGAACCGTTGAGCACCCAAGGCGCAACAATCAGCCAGAGCCCGATAGGAACATTCAGAAACCGCACACTTCGCGCCACCTCGGCAAAGGCGATGATCGAAAAGGTAACAACCAACAGGCCCATCATGTGATCGCTATTGGCCATTGTGCCGGAACTGCCAAAAGTGAGTCTTGTGAAAGTGAGCCAAACACCGATGGCACAGCTTGCCAGCAACGCCAGCGGAAAGGTGACGCCCCTCGCCGATTGCGCGAACATTTGTGATTTGGGGGCTAACAACGCACGGGCATGATCTTCACTGCCACCTTCCATTGCTCCACCCGTCCAGAAGGTGCGCCAGAACGGCTTTCCTGCCCTGTGTGAAGCGGTCAAAAATTGCCCCATCGCCACAAATTCATCCAATGAGAATGGAATCATGATCGCCATCGCCAAAGCTGTAATCAGGCAGAGTGTGCACCATGTGCCAATGACAATGGGCTGGATAATGACAAAATAGATACTGACCACACCCAGCGGCAGGATCAGGAATGCTAATGCCAGCACCATCCAAGGCATAGTGCGCCAACGATCTTTGCCTCCCATAAATGTCATCACCNNCCTAATCCCGCATCGGCCACTGGCCAAGCCTTAGACATGGGGGAGGTGATGATCGTCTCGGTGCCATTCAGCCCGGCCTGACCAGCAAAGAATGGTTCCCATTGACTATCAATATGCCCCATCTGATAGGCCGCCATGTAACGTGCTATCAGAAATCCGAGTAGCGCCATCACGCCGACTGGCACTCGCTGCAACCAACTTGATGGATTGTAGCCCCACTCCGGCGGAATGTCGGGCTTACCCATCATACCTTCCATGCTCATGCCCGGCATCATCGGGATAAGAACGGAAAGGGCAATTACTGCGCCACCAATCAGAGTGGCATTCGCGTAGGCTGCCGAGCGCGAGGTCCAAAACACAAGCGGCGCTAACAACAGCCAGCCGCCAACCACAGCGTTGGCCCATTGTGCCCAGGGGTAGCGCCGCGCCGCGTTGGCTGATAGATAGCCAAAGATCACGATCAGAATGCCACTTGCTACATCACTCATCGTCATGAGCATGTCGCGATGCGCAAATGGTGATAGCCCCCGCTCTGCCATCACCCGCAGTTGATTGGCATTAGGCACGAAGTCGCTGAGATAGCCCAATGTAAAAGGCGCAGCCATCAGCCAAAATCCCAGC
The DNA here is from genome assembly GCA_003151375.1 of Hyphomicrobiales bacterium. GTDB lineage: Bacteria > Pseudomonadota > Alphaproteobacteria > Rhizobiales > Aestuariivirgaceae > Aestuariivirga. The sequence continues at coordinate 7,481 of PLXI01000225.1, read as the reverse complement.
ATCATCGCGACATAATGCGGCCAGAGCATCGCGCGGTGCGCGTCACCCATCATGTCGCTTGGCACGGGGGCTGAGGCTTCGGCTTTCATGCCAGGCATGTCGGCCTTGCCCGATGTTCGTTTTTCCGCAATCACCAAAGTCATGCCACAGATCGGACAATTTCCGGGCTCGCTGCGCTTGATTTCGGGATGCATGGGACAGGTGTAGCTCTTGCCGCCACTCAATTTTGTTGGTTTGGCAACGGCAGTTTTCGGAGCGGCCAAATGACCTGCATGACCCACCTTCATCATACTTTCTCCAAAGCTGTTGCTTTTGCGTTGGCCAGCATCCACTCGGGCGGCTCTAGATCGTTTTCCTTGTAGAATTTCAAGGGATCGGCTTTGAGTGCTGCCACCATTTTTGGGATGGTCTTTCGCAACGTATGCGCCGGCACCCACTCAATGAGCTTGCCAGCGCGCGTAATATCCAACGCATAATGGTCATTGGCGCGGTCGATCATCCACGGCTTGATGAAAGGCTTCTCACCGAGGATAGAGCTTTCAACCCAAGCGCCGATCTTGGCGATGGGTCCCGGCACACTGTAGGCTTCATAGGATTCGTTATGGATCTGCCGCATGAAGGTATGCTGCAGTTCATCATAGCTCAGCGCTTCAGTTTCGCCTATCAGCATAACGGTTTCAGCCTTCAGCTTGGCGCGGTGTTTCACGCCGAGTTCAATGGCATCTACCACATCGTCCATGTGTACATAGGCCGTTCCATGCGACGTTGAGCCGGAATACAGATGCGATTCCAATTGCCGTTCGTTGATGCGCTGTATCTGGTGCGCCAGCGGTGGCGAATGGCATTCATCATCATAAACGCCAGCGAAGCGCATGATCACTGTTGGAATGTCGCCTCGTTTTTCGTGGATGACGGCCTCGGTGCGAACCTTGGATTGGGGGTAGGCCCATGTTGGGCCAATTGGCCAATCTTCATTAAAAAAAATGCCGGGCTCGCCCGGCTTGTGCACCAGCATCGTGCTAGAAAAAATAAATTGCTGCACGTCAAAGCCACTTCGCAATCCTTGCAGCAATCGCCTTGTGCCGTTGACAGTTATTTCGTCGTATTTTGGGCTGGGCTTGCCCAGAAAATCGTAATAGGCTGCCAAATGAACAACCGCGGCGACGCGCTCACCATGGTGCTCGCGTAGAATACCAAGACCTTCAGTCACACTTTGATCGGATGTGATATCAACGGGAATGCGTGTACACCCCGGAGGGGGTTGGGCAGGGGCTTTCTGGTCGAAGCCGACAACATTGCCAAAATGCTTGCTGAGCCTTTGCATCACTGCGGAACCTATCCGCCCATTGGAACCCGTAACTAAAATGATGTCGCCTTTGGGTTTCATGAGAAGCTCCTAAGAGTGGGTTCATATCGAAACGCGCTACGTCGACTTAAGTTCCATCGCCCGCTGCACTCAATCAATTTTGANNGACACCCATTGAAGTTCCATCACCCTCTGAACTTAATCAATTTTGAAAGTGTTTGGACCGTTCAAGGAGATCAATCATATGGATTGCCGCATGGGTCGTGAGCCGATGCTGGGTTGCACCTGGCTTGGGTAAAATATAATCCGCCATTTGCCGGGCAGTCACCCGCGCTTGATCAGAGCTGTCGGCAACCAGAGCGATAACCAAATTTTCCAGCGCTATGACGCGCACCCGCAATTGCACCACTTCCACATCTGTGAGTGGAGGGTCATCAGATCGATCGCCTTCAGCAGTTTGGTACTTTTGCTGGTTACCGGGCCCAGCGCCACCCTCATTATCCCAACGCGAAAGCGCTTTCCGGCGCTGTTGTTCAGAAACACTGGCAACTTCAGATGTTTTAAGCATGGCGAACCTCATGGATCTAAGCCAATTTGGTCAATGGATTAAGCCGGAGCATCATGTGATGAAATGCGAACCAGCTTCTTATTAACGNNTTTGACACCACCAAACGGCAGATCAGCGTCGGCCCAATCCAAATTATTGACAAACATCATCCCGGTTTCGATACGACTCGCGACCCGTTTGCCGCGCGCTACATTCTTGGTGAACACTGATCCGCCCAAACCAAAGTCTGAATTATTGGCCAGCGCAATCGCAGCTTCCTCATCCTTCACGCGGAAAAACAGCGCCACGGGGCCAAAGAATTCTTCGCGGAAAGCGGGGTTGTCAGGTTTGATATCGGTGAGAATGGTAGGCTCCATATATGAACCAGCCCGTTCAATGCGCTTGCCGCCGATCACCAGCTTGGCTCCATTGGAGACCGCTGCATCGACCTGTTTCAAAAGTTGCACCAGTGCTGCCTCAGTCGAGAGCGGTCCAAGTGTTGTTGCCTCGTCCAGAGGATCGCCCGGCTTAAGAGCCAAAAGGGCTGCTTTAAACTTCTCCAGAAATCTATCAGCAAGTGCCTCAACAACGATAAACCGTTTGGCCGCAACGCAAGTTTGCCCGTCGTTATACATGCGCCCCCAGATCGCCCACTTCATGGTATGTTCTAAATCAGCATCCTCCAGCACAATGAATGCGTCACTGCCGCCAAGCTCCAGCGAAGAAGGTTTCAAGTTCTGCCCGGCGCGGGCGGCAATCTTGGCACCCGCTGCTGCAGAACCCGTAAGCGCTACGCCTTTGACGCGCGGATCGTCAATTATGGCATCGGCTTGATCATAAGAGATGAACAAATTGGTATAGAGACCATCAGGAGCCCCGGCTTTGGCCCATAAAGCTTCGAAAGCCATGGCACACTGCGGCACGTTTCCAGCGTGTTTCACCAGCAGCACATTGCCTGCCATTAAATGCGGGCCTGCAACCCGTGCAAGCTGGTAGTATGGAAAATTCCAAGGCTCGACCGCGAACAACACGCCAATCGGGCTGTTTTCCATATGGGCTTCACCGACAGCTGGATGCAAGGCCATTGGTGTCAAAAAGCGTTCCGCATTTTTTGCGTAATAGCTCAAAATGTGGCTGCTAAACTCCACTTCTCCACGCGCTTCCGCAATACGTTTGCCCATTTCAATGCTCATCGTGTGGGCCAAAGCTTCTTTTTGCTCAAGCATCAGTGCCGCAACTTTATTTACGATCACTGCGCGTTCATCATAAGATTTCTTGCGCCAGAGTGTAAAACAACTTGCTGCATTGGCAATTTTCTCTTCCAATTGCTTGTCAGAAATTTCTTCAAATGTTTTTAGAAGTTTTCCGGTTGCAGGGTTCAAGCTTTGATATGTCATGGCTGATCACCTTAAGATTGTTTATTCGATGCGGTTGATCAATTAAACGGCTGACCGCGATGAAAGTTCCATGTTGGCTATGTCTGGGGGTCAGGAGTAGAAATTCGCAAGAAATATGAAATTGCTGCGAAACTTAAACTTGGCACGACAATCCATTGCATGAACGGTGAAAGTCCCGTTCCAAATGGTGGCAATTTCGGCATGAGGTTCGAATAGGCCCAGGTTTGATGAAGGACGGTATTGGCCCATTCGCTATAAATTGTGTAACTCAGACTCAAGATCACTGTTGCCACCATCACAGGAATGAACCGCGCGTTTGGCCATGCATTACCACCGAGCAGAAGTAATGCTGCAACGAGCGACAGTGTTGCGATCATAAAATCGCCCACGGTACAATGTGCGATAGCGAAAATGATCTCGCGCGGCGTTCCTGTGCTCCAGATCTTGTAAAAAGGCAGCTGGACAATTTCCCAGATCGCATGTGAAACGACCGTGGTTGCAAGGTAAATCCGCAGCGCTGCTAGCCAACTCGCTTTCAAGTGATGCACACTTCCGTCATCATGCAACTTGCCATCATTTTGCCCATCATGCCGCCGCATCCATGAGCGCCACCATCGACAAGTCCGGTTAAAATGTCCTGCGGTGACCGGAACGCAAAATCGTGCAGCATCACGACAACGTTCTGAAAATCGCTCGCATCCTTTTCAATGGCAACCATCGGAGCTGCGAGCAACTGTTGCTCGCTGAGACTGTGTGAATGCGGCCAATGCGTGCCGGAGCTCAATTCAAAATCATGGGCGTCGGTGTGCCCAATACCGAGTGTACCGCCGTCAGGGCGCGCCCGATCCTGATTGGTAGGCGCTTCGATCTGTCCATGCCAATGCATCTGCAACGGTTCGTGCGAGAAATTCAGAACATCGCCGGAAAAGCGATCACCCGCTTTTGCCACTATACCTGGCTTGCCGCCTGCTCCGAGTGCACTGAACACAGTCGCCGCCTTCTTGTTCACCTCAATTGTGCGCGAGGCAATGGTTAGGATCGGCGTGGCCGCTAAAGCGGGTGACCATGATGCACCGGTAACGAGCGCCGCACTGAAACCTGCGGCTGACTTCAGCACCGCTCGGCGATTCAGCATAACAGATGACTGAAGATTTTTCATGGCCGGTTCATTCTGGTTTCGTTCGGATCGATTCAGTTCAGATACGCTTCTCACAAATCTGCAATTACTTTTTCGAGCTTGGTGCGAACTTGTCCAGCGGCCTGTTTTAAAGCCGGATTATCGATAGCCTGCATGGAGGCCACCGGATCAATTGCTGCAACTTCAATCTGGCCATTACCCGCATCACGAACCACGACGTTACAGGGCAGCATTGTACCAACCTTGTTTTCGAGCTTAAGTGCTTCATAAGCCAACGTCGGATTACATGCGCCGAGTATTCTGTAACTCGGAAAATCGACTTGGATCTTTTTCTTCAAAGTTGCACTGACATCGATTTCGGTGAGGATGCCAAAACCTTCTTTTTTCAAGGCCTCCGTCGCGCGGTACACCGCTTCGTCAAACGACACGGTCAGCATTTTGCCAAGATAATACGACATCTTCAAAAACCTTCTTTACTTATTGAAAAATACATATTTGACCAGTGCGGCTACGCACAGGATGACGATGATCGTGAAAAGCAGACCGCCAAATCCCATACCCCACATCATCGAATTTCCATTCATCCCTTGGTACATTGTCATTTCCTTTTTTCTTTTGAAATCTACGATTGTTAATTTGCTTCTCGAACCCAATGTGACGGACCTATGTTAAAATCCAAATTTTTGAGAGAAATTGCACTGCAGTGCAGCAGCCAACCAAAACGCACAACTCATTTTAAAGTTCCAGTTAGGGTCGCCTCGGAAAGTACAATGTCTATTCAATCCGGGCCTTGATCTAATTTCTTTGATTCAGATCAAATGAGGCAGACTCTATTAAAAATAGGATCGTAGTAGAGCCTCGGGTCAATGTTAAGGTGATTATCCTGACAGAATAAATGCGGTTCTCATTTTCTCACCGACGCGCCTCCGCTTTGCGGACTAGGCTGTCGTGAACCGAGCCCCCTCTTTGCACAATAAGTTCAATATGCTCGATGGTCTCGGCCCTGCGGGCTTCCATCCCTGGCGCAGGTTCGACAATGTTCTGGCGTGGACGGCGCGATGCGCCGGCATTTTTTGAAGGTCCAACCTCGTTCGCGTGGTGGGCGGCGCTCCTTTCTAGGCCCGCTGCGGCGGGCCGCAACTGCGCATGTGCTCTAAGCTCACAGTGGTCAACGGAGTTCTCAAAAACGCAGTCCTCCACTGGCGTTCCGGCCTTCGGTGCGGCCCACCTCATTCAGCGGGCCTCTTCAGTCGCAAGTCGCCGCCCACCCCGCTTCCGGGGTTCAGATGCGAAGGAGGGAACATAGATGTCGAAGGCCATTGGAAGAGACAATGTCTATCGTGAGATCACCGACAAAATCATTGCCGAACTTGAACGCGGCATTGTGCCATGGGTTCAACCTTGGAGCAGTAGCAAGCAGCTTTGCCCATTGGGGCTTCCCGTCAATGGCCTGACCCGCCGCAATTATTCCGGCATCAATATTCTGCTGCTTTGGTCTGCCCTTGAGGAAAAAAGTTTTCTCTCGCCTTATTGGCTGACCTTCAAACAGTGCGTGGCCATGGGTGGCAGTGTGCGGAAGGGCGAACACGGAACGCATGTCTATTTCGCCGACAAGTTTGTGCCCCAGAAGGAACAGCAGCGGGCCAAGGACGAGGGCACCGACCCGTCATCCATTCATTTCTTGAAGCGTTACACGGTGTTCAATGCCGAGCAATGTGACGGCTTACCCGTTGGCTTGTTTGGCAAATTTGAACCGCGCCAACCGCGCGAGATTGTGCCCGAAGCCGAAGCCCTGATTGGGGCAACGGGCGCTGATTTCCGCATTGGTGGTGATCAGGCCTTCTATGTGCCGTCAGAAGATTTCATCCGCATCCCAAACCAAACAGCTTACCCCGATCAGATCAATTATTACCGCACGGCTTTTCATGAGCTCGGTCACTGGACAGGCAACAACACCCGCCTTGACAGGAACCTCACCACCAAATTCGGCACAGTAGATTATGCCCGCGAGGAACTGGTTGCCGAAATGGCGACCGCTTTTGTCTGCGCCAGCCTAGGCATTCTCCCAACCGTCCGCCATGCCGATTACCTAGGCCAATGGTTGCAAGTCTTGAAAGAAGACGCCCGCGCCATTGTGAAAGCGGCAAGTCTTGCCTCCAAGGCTTGTGACTTCATTCTGCAATTCAGAGCGGCAAGCAAAGACAATTCAGATTTGGAGCAGGCGGCATGAGTGCCATCGCTCCCATCCCCTTCGATACGGAAGCCACAGTCCAAGGGCCGCAAGTGTTGGTGCCTGGGGTGCGACCCGTTTCGATGAAAGCGCGGCTTGAGGTGCTGGCCGCGCATCCCCTAGGTTCCGACAGGCTGCAAAAGCCTTGCGACATCGGCCTCTTCGATGAAGTGGCACGGAACCAGATGGAACTATTCAGCATCTACAAACCCAAACCAACTCAGGAGTAAACATCATGGAACTTATGCATATCCCTTTGTCAGAACTCGCCATCGCCAAAACTAATGTCAGGCATGGCGTGAAGAAGGCAGATTATGAAGATTTAATCCCCAGCATCCGGCAGCGCGGCATTCTGCAACCGCTTCTCGTGCGCCCGAATGGGCAAGGCTATGAGATTGTCGCAGGCCGCAGACGCTTTCTTGCCGCCAGTGCCTTGGAGCGTGAAGGCTCTGTTATTGAGGCCTTGCCTTGTGCGGTTATGGCCAAAGGTGATGACGCGGCAGCAGTGGAGGCTTCACTCATTGAGAACGTGTCCCATCTCCCGATGGATGAGATGGATCAGTTCGAGGCCTTCCAACGGCTCTTAAAGGAAGGGCGCAACATTGCTGAAATTGCCAATATCTTCGGGGTGACGGAACTCACCGTCAAACGCCGCTTGGCCATCGCCAATCTCCAGCCCAAGATCCGGCAAATGTACCGCACCGAGGAGATTGACGCCGAAACTTTGCGCGCTCTTACTCTGGCCACCAAACAGCAGCAAAAGGACTGGCTGGCCCTATGGGATGATGATGAACAGGACGCGCCCATCGGCAACCACCTCAAAAAATGGCTGCTTGGGGGCGAGAATATCCCCACCAGCGTGG
>PLXI01000249.1 GCA_003151375.1 Hyphomicrobiales bacterium | reverse complement strand
TGAAACAGGCATGGGGCTGCGGATGTTCATAAGCGGTTTTGGATTTGGTCAGCTTGCCAGTTTCAAAATCAACATAGTGGTGGCCTTGGCTTGGGCCGTCGATGCCGTAAGCCCAATGCAGGCCAGTGTTGAACCATTGTGGTGAATTCGGCGCACATTTTTGCGTGGCCAGCATGAAGCACATTTCATCATAGAAAGCGCGGGCGTCTTCTTCGGTGGAGAAGTATTTGCCCTTCCAGCCCCAATACGTCCACGTGCCAGCCAGACGGTTGAACACCTGCTTGGCTGAACGCTCACCCGTAATGCGCTCTTTGAGGGGCACATCTTTTAGGGCCTCATCATCAGCAACTGTGCGCCATAGCCATGATGGAACTGATTCTTCTTCAACGCGCTTCAGCGCTTTGGGCACACCAGCTTTGCGGAAATACTTCTGCGCCAGAATATCTGTGGCCACCTGGCTCCATGATGAGGGCACTTCAATGTCAGCCAAGCGGAACACGATCGAACCATCAGGGTTCTTAATTTCGCTCACGCCAATGCGGAAATCCAATCCCGTATAAGCATCTTGTCCAGCTTTTGTATAATGACGATCAATCCGCATAATGCCCTCTATATCCCTCATCCGCACGCGCCAAAACGCGCACAGAAATGTCTCCGTGTTCGGTTCTAAAAACTCTGTTTGGCGAAATTACGCCCCCAAGACGCGTGTTGACTGTTGTCCCACAGATTTCGGTTTTACAAGACCAACGCCCTCGCAAAACCACCACGCAACCTTGGAAATGGAACGTAACGCAGCAAGCCCTTAACGTCAATAGCTAGTGTGTTAACGAGTGGTTAATACCAGATATTGTGTCTCCAGCCTATAAGCAGCTGTTGATGAGGGTGATACTCACCCGATTCTGGGTGCAAGCTCAAGAACTCTCAGTAAATAAATCCAACGCCAAATTCTCTTTGTTGAGGAAGCCATATTCAGTCTTGACTCCTGTCAAGGCCTCGGGGACGCAATTCAAAAAAAGATTTTTGGCGCACTAGGCTCCTTTATCTCTTGCTGCAGCCAGTTTTTTGACGGGCAAGGCGCTTTTAACCGGCCCCAGCCACCAAAGCACAGGCAGCGCCAGCAAAGAAACCACGCCCAGCAGAATCCAACATTCATTCAATGCACCGGTAAGGGCCGCATGGCCAATATCTTCCATAATGCCCATCAAGCCCATCGCATCATCCGGAGCAGGCAAGTCATCAGGCGTCATGCCAAGTGCCGCTGCCGCCAAATCAGGCGCATTTTTCAACCAGTCGTGAATTTGATCGGCATAAATGGGAGATCGCTGCCACATCATTGTATCCACCACCGCAATACCAATGGCACCGCCGATATTGCGCGCCACATTGAACAGGCCTGAGGCATCGCCCACCTTGTCCACCGGCATCAAAGCCAAAGCAAAACGGATGGGCGGCAAAACGATAAAGGCTGAAGCCACACCACGCACCAATTGCGGCCAGAAATAACTATCAGAATCAGAAAGCACGGTGAGATGGGCATTCATAAACAGCCCAACCGCAAAGGCCGCAAAGCCAATGGCCGCCAGTGGTCTTGCATTTACACGCCGATCAATCTGCACTGCAAAAGGCGCAGTGACCAATTGTGAAAGGCCCATCACTATAGTGGTCAAGCCGATTTCGAGCGGCGTATGCCCGCGCACGAAAGACATGAACACCGGGATCAAATAAATATTGGCATAAAGCACAAAGCCAGTGAGGAAGCTGAGTATACAGCCAAACAGCAAAGAGCGATCTTCCAACAGATGGAACATGATCACCGGGTTAGGGCGCTTCCATAGCCAATAAAGACTGCCCCAAGCCAACACGAAGCAGGCCATTACAAATGGGTCAAGCCAGCCAGAGCGCGGCGCATATTTTAGCCCGATCAGTAAGGCAGACAGCCCCACCGCCAAAAGCAAAAGTGAAAAATAGTCGAGCCGTTTGAGCTCTTCCATGTGCATGGATTGCTTGGGCAGCGCGTAAAGCGCAAAGCAAAGCCCGAAAATACCCGGCACAACGTTAACGTAAAACAGCCAATGCCATGAATAATGATCGGTCAACCATCCACCAATCAGCGGCCCCACAGTCGGGGCTAAAACAGCAAGAAAACCTGCAACGGTGATTGCTAGTGATTGCTGAATTCCCGGTGGGAACAAGAGAAAGATGGAGGTGAAAACAAGGGGGATTAAAATACCGCCGGCAAAACCTTGTGCGACGCGGCCCACCAGCAATTCCGCAAAGCCGCTGGAATTGGCACAGTCGATAGAGGCCAACGTAAAAGCCAATATGCCAACAAGAAACAGGCGCCGCAAAGTGAACACGCGCAACAACATGCCGGTGAGCGGAATGGCGATCACCTCTGCAATCAGATATAGGGTTTGCACCCAACTCATCTGATCGGCGCCTATATTCAAGGCCTTTTCAATCACCGGCAGAGAAGTGACAACCACCTGAATATCAAGAATGGCCATGGCCATGCCAAGGCACAGCGCAATAAAACCTAGCCAACGTGGCACGGCGGGAAGGTTCATACGTTGGTCTTGGCCCGCCAGATTGGGGGTCATATGGGCAGACCACGCAGATCAGGAATCGAAGGTTTCATAATCTTACGCTAGCCGCGCCGCCCCCAGCCCACAAATGAATTAGGAGGGCTATTTGCGGTATTCCCCTCCGGAAATTACATAATAGTCGCCGGCATCGCTTGTGAAGATATGTCCGCCCAGCTTCAGGCCAGTTTTGCCGTCTATACTGCCAGGACACACGGATGTGACAGAACTTCCATTGGTTTTCCAAAAGAGTGTGGAACCGCATTCCTTGCAAAATCCGCGCTTGGCATTGGTCGAAGAGGCATACCATTTCAACCCATCTTGTCGGGTAAATTTCAAATCGGCATCAGCTGTGTGCGTTGAAGCCCAATAATTGCCCGTCATCTTGCGGCATTGGCTGCAATGACAGGCAATCACATCATGCAATGGCCCGTGCAGCTCAAACCCCACCGCGCCACATAAACATGATCCAGTTTTCATGGTCCTTCTCCTTGCATAACGATTGCGCGAAAGCTTATGACTTGTCCATGTCAGAAGTTTTGGTGATTGGTGGTTCGAATACAGATATCAAGGCAAGATGTGCATCAGCGCATGTGGCGGCAACGTCCAATCCGGCGCACATAAGCCACAAGCCGGGCGGCGTGGCACGCAACATTGCGCATAATCTTGGGCGTTTGGGTGCCAAAGTCTCGCTGTTAAGTGTGGTGGGTTATGATGCAGCAGGCGAAGGCCTGCTTAAGTCCACAGCACTTGCAGGCGTTGATGTTTCGCGCTGCTTTAAGGCCTCAGGCGTTACCGGAACTTATCTTGCCTTCCTTGATGATCACGGTGAACTCATCACCGCAGCCAACAACATGGAAATCCTGCAAGCCATCACTCCGGACATTATTGCCCAACACACTGAGGCCATCACAACAGCGCGCTTGGTGATTGTTGATTGCAATTTGCCAGTTGAAACGCTTGCCATAATCGCAAAGCTGGCCTCGGCGAAATTGATTGTTGAGCCCGTATCTGTTTCCAAAGCGCAAAAATTGAAGAAGCTAGGCACGCCCATATTTCTGGCCACACCTAATCTGGATCAGGTCGAGGCGTTGACAGGAACGCGCGATCCACAAACTGCTGCCAAATTCCTGCACGAAAGCGGCATCTTCAATCTTGTCATCCATGCGGGCAGCCAAGGTGCTTATGTTTCAGACGGCGCAAGCTTTATTCATTTGCCGGCCCGCGCCCATAGAATCATCGATGTTACGGGCACTGGGGATGCTGCCACAGCCGGTCTTGCCTTGGGCTTACTCTCAGGCATGCCTCTCGCCAAAGCGGCAGAATTGGGCCAAGACATGGCAGCGAAAGTGATCGCGTCAACCGCCTCAACTTTGGAATAGTCCATGAAAGTGAAACTCTCGACCGCTGTCAAAGCCGCACTGAAAAAGGGCAAGCCCGTGGTGGCGCTAGAATCCACCATCATCGCGCATGGCATGCCTTATCCTCAGAATTTGGAAATGGCCCGCAAGGTTGAGCAAATCATCATGGATGAGGGCGCAGTGCCCGCCACAATAGCGATCATTGACGGAGAATTGCGCGCTGGCCTATCGGCGCAAGAGTTAGAGGGCTTTGCCAAAAACGGGCCTTCGATCATGAAAGTATCAACCCGCGATATTCCCTATGTCGTGGCGCGAAATATAACTGGCGCAACCACAGTTGCCACCACCATGCGTCTTGCAGACATGGCAGGCATTTCGGTTTTTGCAACTGGCGGCATGGGCGGTGTTCACCGCGGCGCTGAAAGAACCTTTGATATTTCCGCTGATCTGAGTGAATTCGCGCAAAGCAATGTGGCAGTTGTAACTGCAGGTGCCAAAGCGATTTTGGATTTGGCGCTGACGCTGGAAGTGCTGGAAACTTTGGGCGTGCCAGTGGTTGGTTATGGCACGGACGAGTTTCCGGCGTTTTATTCAAGAAGCTCTGGACATAAAGTGCCAATGCGGTTGGATACGCCCAAAGATGTTGCCAAGCTCATGCGAGCCAAATGGCTGCTGGGTTTGAAAGGAGGCGTGGTCGTGGCCAATCCAATTCCTGCTCAGGCAGAAATTCTGGCGGAGGAAATTGAACCTGTTATTTTGCGCGCTTTAAATGCAGCCAAACGCACCAACATCACCGGCAAAGACACCACACCCTATTTGCTGAAAGCCATAAGCGATGCCACCCAAGGTCGCTCACTTAGCGCTAACATTGCTTTAGTCGAAAACAATGCGCGCCTCGCAGCAGCAATAGCCATTGCCTATAGCCAATAGCGGTAAACATAAATTGCGGTCATCACCACACCAGACCAACAAATGCCAATGCGCACCAGATGTGCTGGCAAAACCCTCACCAGCTTGCCACCCATATAGCCGCCAACAGCAGTGCCTAAAATCATGATCAGTGTTTCATGCCAGGCTATCATGCCCATGGCGACGAATAAAACATTGGCCATGGCGTTGGCTCCAACATTGAGGATGTTTTTATAGGCATTGGTCATGCGCATGTCCCACACAGTTGTGGCACTTAGCACCGCCATTAAAACCACCCCAAGCCCAGCGCCAAAATAGCCACCATAAATGCCCGATAGAAATACTAGCGACGCGCAAAGTTTTGGATGCTCACCTACGCCCAATAATCTCACCAAAAACTGGCGTAGCCTTTTGCCGAATATGAACATGACTGTGGCCAATCCAATAAGGGCAGGCACCATCAGCTGAAAAAATCTTGCCGATGTTTCAAGCAGCAAAACCGCACCCAAAATGCCGCCCACCATTGAACACGCCAGAATTATGAGTGCTGTTGCGTTGCGAGGGGGAATCTTCTCTGCGTCCGCCCACGCGGCCATAGAATTGGCGGGCAACAGTGCAAAGGCATTAGAAGCATTGGCGGTGATGGGTGAAAGGCCAGAAGCCAGCAGGGCCGGAAACGTAAATAATGAAGCGCCTCCTGCCAGCGCATTGGCCAAACCACCCAGAAAGCCTGCGGCAACGAGAAGGGCCACGCTTGCGATATTCATCCTGCCACACCAAAAACAACAATGGAAACTATACGTGTTCTAGACTAGCTATGCCTTCGAAACGACCCCGTTATCAACTGAAAATACAAATTCAAAATTCATGGATTATTTTTCCACCTTCATATCAAACCTGATGAATGGCTTATCGGCGCATCCGATATGGGCATGGATATTGATATTCGGAGTTTCCCTTGGTGAGGCTTTGCTCATCATCGGATTGTTCATGCCATCGACGGTGGTTTTAGTCGGTGCTGGCACTTTAGTTGGCGCAGGCAAATTGGAGTTCTGGCCTGTGCTGGCCGCCACTGTAACAGGCTGCGTTCTGGGTGATCAACTGTCATACTTCGCTGGGCGCTGGTATGGCGAACGACTTAAAACCATGTGGCCACTCAACCGCTTTCCAGCTCTTTTAGATAAGGGCGAGGACTATGTGCGCAAGCATGGCGGGAAGTCCATCGCCATCGGCCGCTTTATTCCGGGCATCAAGGCCGTGGTTCCTGGGGTCGCCGGAATGTTTGGAATGAACCAGGTATTTTTCACTCTGGTCAATGTTATTTCAGGAACGATTTGGGCAGTGGCCCATATTTTGCCAGGCATTTTGTTGGGACAAGCCTTGACCTTTGCCAGCGATTTGAGCGGCAGGTTGTTGGTTGCACTTCTGGTCTTGATCGGCGTTCTGACCATAGGTGGTTGGTTCGTGCGCCTGATCGCAAGTCTGGTCGATCCACACAGGCACACTGTTCAGCGATATTTTGCAAGGCTTGCCCAATCCAGCCGCTTTGCATCGGTGCGCCGATTTGGTGACGTGCTCTCACCTGAAAATCCAAACTCCATTTTACTCGCATTAGGGATTTTAGCTGGCTTACTTGCTGTTGTCGCTTTGATTGATCTCATCAGTGGCCTCATCATTCACCACGCGGTGGGAAATTTTGATCGTTCGCTGCTCAACTTCTTTGCAGAATTACGCTCAGTGCCGGGCGATGAAGTATTTTTGCGTTTGTCAATGTTGGGCGATGAGAGGGTGCTTTATTGGGTCGCGGCGGTACCGATTATTTGGCTGGCATTTCAGCGCAAATGGCGCGCCGCTTGGAGCATAATTGTTGCAATTGCCGTGACCAAGCTAATCCTCATAGTGTTTTCATTCGCCTTGGCTCCGCAAGGCCTTAATGTAGATACAATGGATTTTCGTTTCCCATCGGCTCATGTTTTATTGGCGGGCACGATATTCGGTTCATTGGGCATCTGCTGTGCGCGGGGCCTCTCACGCTGGAGCCAAGCACTGTTGATTTCGTGCTTTGCGATGCTGGTCGTAGCAATTGGTTTTACCAGACTTTATCTGGGCGTGAGTTGGTTCAGCGATGTGTTCGGCGGAATACTGATTGCCTCCATCATCGTCGTCATGGTTTCTATCGCGATCAGCACTGTGTCATTCACAAGAGTGCGTCCGCTGTGGTTGCTTTCAACCGCAATGGCGGTGTTTGTGATCGCCGCTGGCTTTAACTTAAGCTATAACTTTGACAAAGAGCTCGAGCACTATCAACCGCTCAATCGCTTTGTGAGCTATTCGCAGTCCGATTTCCTAGACGGTGGTTGGATGAAGCTTCCGGGCCAGCGGATTAACTTAATCGGGCATGCGACAGATGATTTTGCGGTGCAATGGATTGGTTCTTTGCCGGCACTGGAAGATGCCTTAAGCGCGCAGAACTACAAAGTCTGGGGCCGTTGGGGCTGGCATGATCTGCTGGCTTACCTCAATGAACATGCAAAGATTGCTGATATTGCGCCGCGCCCCCTGGTTCATGCAGGCCTGCGCGCCAAAATGACAGCCACACTTATTTCACCTGATGCGCCCGACCAGCGCTTTGTTTTACGCGCCTTTCAATCCAATGTGGTGATTGGCGGCAATGGAGCTTCGCAGCCGGTCTATTTGCTCACGCTTCGCCAAGAAGCGGCGCACAATAATTTGGGATTGTATTCGCTTCCGGCCGATCATCCCGCATCGCCTGAAGATCTGGCCAAACTGGTGACCGCATTACGATCCAACCCCAATGTTGAAACACTTCCTGTGCAGCAGGCCAATGGCAGCCAGATCGTCATTATGAAGCCTAAATCCTGATTGAAACTAGGACCACCTTCCGCCATATTGCGGGCTAGATAAAAGAGTCTTTGAACATGCGATTATTAAAACAGTTTTTTACGTGGTGGAATGGTGAAACTCTTGCCACGCGCTTTTACACTTGGCGCAAGGGCAACTATGTTGGCCAAGATGATTTGGGCAATCGCTATTATAAAGCCAAATCCGCAGTTCCGGGCTCCATTCCTGAACGCCGCTGGGTTATTTATAAAGGCTACAGCGAAGGCTCACAGGTTGGCCCCGGCTGGCATGGCTGGTTGCATCACCGCACTGATGTGGCCCCACCGCAGGAAAATTATGTGCCGCGTGAATGGCAAAAGCCGCATGAGGAAAATTTGACGGGCACGGCAGGTGCTTATCATCCTCCCGGTTCCATTGCCGTAGGCGGCAAGCCGGTGAAAGCCGCGGCGGATTATCAGGCGTGGAAGCCACAATGAAATCAGACACACTCGAGACCCTTGTGGGTGCTGCTGTAGTGGTGGTGGCCTTTTTCTTTTTGATTTTTGCTTGGGGCGCTACGGGTCATGGCGGGGCATCAGGTGGCTACCGTGTGTCGGCCCAGTTTGATAACATCAGCGGCATAAATGTCGGCACCGATGTGCGCATTGCTGGCATCAAGGTGGGCACTGTTGTGGGCCAGAACCTTGATCCCAAATCTTACCAGGCGCGCTTGATCATACAGCTGCGGCCGGAAGTGAGTTTATCTGATGATACGTCCGCCAAGATCACGTCAGAAGGTCTGTTGGGTGCGCAATTTGTTTCCCTTGAGCCGGGTGGCTCTGAAGGCAAGCTGAAAGACGGTAGTGAGATTTCCTACACCCAAGGTTCCGTTGATATGTGGAATCTGATCAGCCAAGCGATGTTCTCCAAAGGCAAAGGCGCTGACGCAAAGGGCGCTGATACACAGGACGCAACACCAGCAGCAAAACCATGAAGCATATTGCGTTAGCGTTATGTGTTGCATGTGGGTTTTCAGTTGCTGCTCANNAGCTTTGAAGTCAAAATCGGTGAAGAGAAAAAGTTTGGCGGTCTGATCGTAAAGGCCGACGTATGCAACACCAGCCCGATCACCGAACGCCCTAAAACTGTGGCCTTTGTAGAAGTTGATGAACAAAGCAATGATGGCAAACGCCGCCGGATTTTTACGGGTTGGATGTTTGCCGAAAGCCCAGGATTGAACGCGGTTGAACATCCGCTTTATGATGTTTGGCTAACTGCATGCCGTGATCCCAACGCGCCCCCACCACCGCAAGAGCATGTGCCTGATGCAGCGGGCCAGAAACCCGCACCAGATCAAGCCTCGCCGGATTGAAATTAAGTTCGTGCGCGCGCCTTAGCTCATCGCCAATCGCAATACGGCCTCGACATCATCATCTTGGTGGAAGCTGTGAAAATCAGCCACAGTTTCAATTGCCTCGCCTAGCATCTCGCGGTAATCCAGCTTGGCCATCGTTGCGCAGCC
>PLXI01000076.1 GCA_003151375.1 Hyphomicrobiales bacterium | reverse complement strand
CATCCTCACGACCAGTACATCCGTGGTTCGGGAAATTGAAGCGTCGATTGAAGCGCTATTAAGCAGCTTTCAAATTTGCAGCAGACTGTTTGCCGCTGCGTTGATCTTTTTCGAGATCAAACGAAATCTTTTGGCCTTCGTTCAGGCCGCTCATGCCAGCGCGTTCAACAGCTGAAATGTGAACAAACACATCGGTGCCGCCATTGTCTGGTTGAATGAAGCCGAAGCCTTTTTGGCTGTTAAACCACTTTACTGTTCCTACGGTCATATTTTAGTTCCTTGCTTTTATCTTAGTGCAGTGCCCCCACGCACCATGCATAGAGGCTTAAGTATCGGTGTCTGGGAGAAATGAAATAGGGCAATGCACTTGCGTTTAAAAGCGCGGAGCCAAGCCAACCGGCCGAACCTCGATCAGGGGCATATAGGCGTTCGCCGCCAAGATTGCAAGCTGAATCTGAAATTGCACCCAATCCACGTCAGCTAGCCTAAAGGCCGAACCTTGCCAACTGCATGAAACTTCGTAAATTAACGGCTATGCGATGCAAAAAGCCAAAGCTGGAGCCACCACGATGAGCGAGACTCAAGCCGTTGCGACCTTGATTGGTGACATCTACGACGCGGCTCTCAATCCGGGGCTTTGGGACAGTGTGCTTCGCAAAGTCGCCACTTTCATTGGTGGCACGGGTGGAAGCCTGTTTCGCCGCGATACAGCCAGTAAGACCGGGGGGACCTTGTATGATTTTGGCATCAACGATCAGTTCAAACTTTCCTACTTCACAACCTATATCAAAATCGATCCGACCCTAGTTGGCTATAACCTAGCGCCGATTGGGGAGCCGATCTCAACCAATGATGTCATCCCCTACAGCGACTTTGTGCAGACCCGATTTTACAAGGAATGGGCCGTTCCACAGGGCTGGTTGGACAGCCTCGGTGTGGTTCTCGACCGAACTGCTACAACTTCAATCCTGTTGGGGGTAATGCGTAACAAAACCCACGGCATGGTGGATCAGGCTACGCGTGGCAGGGCACGCTTGCTCGTGCCACATCTCCGTCGTTCGATTTTGATTGGCGGGCAATTGGAGGCCAGCGGTGCCAAAGGTGAAGATCTTTCTAAGGCGTTGGATCGACTGTCTGCTGCGGCCGTTTTTGTGGATTCCCTCGGGCGCGTCTTGCACACCAATTTAGCCGGGCGGGAATTATCCAATCGGGGTGCGGTAATGCAAGTCCGTGAAGGGATGCTGTCTTTTGTAAAATTGGAGGCCGATACAGAGTTCCGTTCAACCTTGGCCGCATCGGCAAATGGAACCCATGCTTTGGGCAGTAGGGGCATCGCAATCCCACTGGGGAACAACGATGGACACGATTTCATAGCGCATGTGTTGCCTTTGACGACAATGGGAAAGCGAACCGCAGCGCACATCTATAAAGCTTCAGCCGTCGTGTTCATTCAGCGAGCTGGCAATGACGCGCCTAGCCAACCTGCCCTGATCGCCAGAAAATACAAACTCACACCAACTGAGCTGCGCGTACTAATAGCCATCGTGGAAATTGGCGGTGTTCCCGAAATTGCACTTTCTCTCGGTGTCGCTGAAACGACTGTGAAATCTCACCTTGCAAGTGTTTTTGCAAAGACCGGAAAGACACGCCAAGTCGATCTGGCCAAACTCGTCGCAAGTTACGCAAGCCCGGTTAGCGGCTGAAATAAGATTCCGCGGCACCTCCTCCGATTGGAGGAGGCAGACAATTTCATGAAGTGCCAGACTGAACTTGCGACTACGATTTAGTTAGTCGGATGAACCGACAAGAACATAAAGGGGATTTGATATGATTGCGCTTTCCAAAAACCTGTTAGTTGTTGGCGCGTTTGTTATGGTGCTGAGCGATTGCACTAATGTTCTCGCTTCAGGCCATCCTGGCGGTGCATTATGTAATGGCCACCACAGTTGCAACGTTAGCAAAGGCACAACAATTCCGACCTGCAAAGGGCCGCACAAAGGGCCGAACGGAGTCATGATTCAATGCAAGTGATAGCAAATCAACTTTACACGAATAAATTTGCAAATAGATATGGCAAGTTCGTGAGGGGCTGCGCCGTTATTGCGGCACTGTCTTACACAATTTCCGAAGCGCAGGCCTTGTGTAACAATAAGTGCGCAACTGGTCACGCCAATTGCGAAAATTGGTGTTCATCTCATTACAAAGGGGTGACCAACGGCTATACGAAGTGCCTATTGCAGTGTGATAAATACTGGTTGTCGGGTGATAATCCTCAATCGTTAACAATTGGCCCTAGTGATCCAACCATTTCGAATCTTAATGGTAGGCCGCAACGTGTCACGGGACAACACTGCACTCCTGGTGGTCGCCTTAAGCAACAATTCTGCGTCGGGCGCTGATAAAAAAACCCGCGCCTTGTGAACGCGGGTTTTGAACTTGTAGCTGAAAGCGAAATTACTCCGCCTTTTCAGCCTTTTTCTTGCTGCGCTTGGCTTTAGCTTCCTTAGGCGTTTCGATGCCTTCGTCTTCCTCAGCCTGAACGTCAGCTTGTGCTTCAGCAAAAATCGCCTCAGCAGCAGCGCGGGTTTCAGCACGATCAGCAGCAGCGCCGATCATCACTTCTCCACGAGCTTGGGCTGCAGCTTCATCAGGCGAACGTGCAACGTTCACCTTGATCTTCACTGTCACTTCAGGATGTGGAGCCACTTCAACTTCATAAACACCGATCGACTTGATTGGCGCTGAAAGGTGAACGTGGTTCTTGTTGATGTGTGCACCCATGGCATCAGCAGCATCCGCAATATCACGCGGAGAAACTGAACCATAAAGATGGCCGCCTTCACCCGCTTGACGGATGATGACATAGGTTTTGCCGTCAATGTTCTTGGCTTCAACTTCAGCGGCAATGCGCGCATCAGTGTTGCGAGCTTCAAGGGTTGAACGATCACGCTCAAACTTTGCCTTGTTGGCTTCAGTGGCGCGCAGGGCCTTGTGGTTAGGCAAAAGGAAGTTACGGGCAAAGCCGTCCTTCACTTTAACAATTTCACCCATGTGGCCGAGCTTTGGCACGCGTTCGAGAAGAATAACTTGCATTTTCGTGTTCTCCCCTTAGCCGATCACATATGGCAGCAGGCCCAAGAAGCGGGCGCGCTTGATGGCTTTGGCCA
>PLXI01000136.1 GCA_003151375.1 Hyphomicrobiales bacterium | reverse complement strand
TGCGCAACTCGTGGCTCATATTTGCAAGGAATTCGGATTTTGAACGATTGGCTTCCTCAGCGCGGTTGCGCTCAGCGGCATATTTGTCTGCCAGTTCAGCCAAACGTTGCGATTGTTCTTCCGCCATTTGGCGTTCTTTTTGTAAATCGCGCACCGTGCTCATCAGCGTGCGCTCAGATTGCAGCAGATTCACTTCTTGCTGCTTCAACGCAGTGATGTCAGTGCCCACCGAAACAAAGCCGCCATCCTTGGTGCGCCTCTCATTTATTTGTAGCCAACGCCCATCGGCAAACTGCACCTCAAGCGAGCGCGCGCCCGATGGCGAGGTCTTCCCTTCGCTCGCAAAATGCTGCACCAAAGGCTGTTTGGCCGAAGCGCTTACCACAGAATAAGATGTTCCCGGCACACAGGAATCTTGCGGCAGAGAGTGAAATTGTTGGTATTTCGAATTACACAGCACCAAACGGCTCTCAGTATCCCAAAGCACGAATGCCTCAGAGATATTTTCAACGGCGTCCTTCAATCGCAACTCTGCGGCTTGATTGATGGCATCAAGCCGTTTCTGTCGTGAGATATCAAAGACAATACCGACAAGATGCGGTTTGGCCTGATCCAGCCCATGCGAAAGTGCGGCGCGTGCACGCAGCCAAATAAAACTGCCATTTTCGTGGCGTAAACGAAATTCTTGGTCAAAATCTTTGCGGCGGCCGCGCAGCAGATCATCAATCAGCACATCTACACGTTGATCATCTCTATGCATCCGCGCTGCAAATTCGCGAAAGGTGAGATAATCTCGCGGGCTCATGCCTAAAATACTATACATGGAATGTGACCAGAAAATCCGGTCCTCCATCAAGTTCCAATCCCACAGGCCGCATTCACCGCCTTGCAACGCCATATCCAAACGGCCGGTTGCATGAGAAAGTATCACATCTGCATCATAGGCTTTGGCAGCTTGCCAATGGAACGCGGCAGCCAGCAAAGTCAGCACACCAAAGGTGACCGTAAAAAGCGCCGCCAGTTTGGTTACGCTGGCGCGCCAAAAAGCCAATACCGAATCCTTCTTTTGAATGGCAATCAGGCTAGCGGGTGCAGGGGCCAAACTTGCAACAGCGATAAATGCTTCTTCGCCGTCCACCAGAACGATGGGCGCCATTTCTTTTGTTGCGGCTTGTGTTGTTGGTACAAAATCTGAACCAACAATCTCTGAAAGGGCTTTACCATTCCAACCAGGCTGTCTTGGTACGCTGGCCAGAATTATGCTTTTCGCGTCAAGCAAAAGAAATTGCCGCGCGTGATCGGAAGCATCCGCAGCCAGCGCCTGTTCCAGCGCTTGCGCGTCGATCACAAAATTATCACCAGAGGCGTGTGCGATTTCAACAGACAGCTTAATCGCGCGGGCCGCGTTTTGTGTTTGTAAAACGGTGAGCCGACTTTCTTCTTTCAGTGCATCGGTGCGGCTCAACCAAAGTTGGGAAAGTAATGCCAACCCCAGTAAAAGTAAAAACAAGCCAACAAGACTAGTGATCAGAATCCGCATGGCGCGTTCACTGACCCGCAATTTTCGACCAGCAAACCAAGGCAATCGCCAAGCCGAGTCACGAAAAAACAGGTCTTTGATTTGGGCCTTGGGCAAAATCGAATTCTCACTTGGAAAACGCAGAAAACGCAGGTGCCTTAAGCGGCAGGTTCACCGCAACAGGGTTATCAAACTGCAATCTGATTTGCCAAGCGCCATAAATGGTTTTCAGGTCTTAAGTGTTCTCGAAATGATCTCATAGACATCGCGTGAAAGATCTTTGACGCGCAGAATTTCTTGCGTGGCGGCTTGGGCTTTCTTACGACGTGGCGCATCAAACAATTGCCAACTGCGAAAGCCAGTGGCGAGCCTTGAAGCAACCTGCGGGTTGATGGCGTTGAGATGAATGATGGCTTGCGCCGCTAGAAGATAGCCAGCACCCGTCGCCACATGAAAGCCACTGAAATTGCTGCCAATAAAATTCCGCAGCAAGGCATAAACCCTGTTCGGTGTTTTGAAATTAAAGGCGCCGTGGCCCATCAGTTGCCTGACCCGTTCGGCCGATTCAACCCCCGGAATAAGTGCCTGTGCAGCAAACCATTTGTCCATCAAAAGGGCATCATGCTGATGACGCTCATAGAAGGCGGTGATGAATTCATCACCCAGAGCTCCGCCCATATTTGCCGCCACGCGCAAAGCCGCATATTCCTCAGTCATGTTGTCGCGTGCAGCAAATTGTTGACGCAAGGCCGCAGACACCCAGGCTGCGTTGGCATCCGCCGCTAGCGACAGGATGGCGGAACGCAAAGCGCGCCGCCCATTTGAATCTGGGTCGGGAGTATAGGGACCGACAACTGCAAGCGTTTGATAAAGGGTCTCAAACTCAGCAGCCAATGAAGTGCCAATCGCCACACGTAACATGTTACGCGCGTGTTCCAATTTCGTTGCATCGACATCCTTACCAAGGGTTTCAGCCAGAGAAGCAAGCTCTGGCAGTTCAAGCAGCTTGGCGCGGTAGGCGGGTTCAAGCGTTTCATCAAGCAATGGTTCACGCAGCGCTTTGGTGAAAGCGTCCATGGCGTTTTGCCATTTGGCGGAAGCACCCTGGCGATAATGTTCAATGATCAACTGCTGGGCGACAGATTGCGCCTGTTCCCATCTATTGAAACTGTCACTGTCATGGGTCAGAAGGAAAAGTTGATCCGCCAATTTTGGTTGATGCATATTGACAATGGCGGATGAAAACTCCCGATTGAATGAGAGCACAGGTTTTGTTGCAACATTTTTGATTGTAAACACCTGACTGGCCCGCTTTAGTTCAAGCGTTTTGGAAATCTCTTTGCCACTTTTTTGCAACAGGCCAATGTGAAGCGGCATATGCAAAGCTTTCTTGGGCTGTTGGCCCTTGCGGCGCTTGACCTTTTGTGAAATTGTAATTCTATAAACGCGATGCTTTGCATCGTATTTTTCTTTGAGCGCGATCAGCGGCGTTCCCGCTTGCTCATACCACCTGAAAAATTGTGCCAGATTTTTGCGTGCAGTCTGCGCAAAGCAAGCGATGAATTGTTCAACCGTTGCTGCCTGTCCGTCATGACGGCGGAAATAAAGCTGCATGCCGCGCGCAAAGGCTCTCTCGCCGATCAGCGTTTTCAACATGCGGCAAATCTCAGCGCCTTTCTCATAAACCGTTGCGGTGTAGAAATTGTTGATCTCGATATATTCAGATGGCCTCGGCGGATGTTGCAGCGGCCCCGCATCTTCTGGCATTTGACGGCTTCGCAAATCCTGCACATCATCAATGCGCTTCACGGCGCGTGAACGCAGATCTGAAGTGAATTCTTGATCGCGAAAAACTGTGAGGCCCTCTTTCAGGCAAAGCTGAAACCAATCACGGCAAGTGATACGGTTGCCCGTCCAATTGTGAAAATACTCATGTGCGATGATGGCTTCGATCAATTCATAATCGGTATCTGTCGCCGTGTCAGGCCGCGCCAAAATATATTTATCGTTGAAAACATTGAGGCCCTTGTTTTCCATCGCCCCCATATTGAAATCTGAAACGGCAACGATGTTGAACACATCTAAATCGTAAGCTCTCGAAAAGGCCTCTTCGTCCCATTTCATCGCGGCTTTCAAAGATTGCATGGCCCAAGCGCAACGATCCTGCTTGCCTTGTTCCACATAAATGCCCAGCGCCACATCGCGCCCTTCCATTGTTGTGAAGCTGCTTTCAACTTTCGCCAAATTTCCGGCCACTAGAGCGAAGAGATAACTGGGCTTAGGATGTGGATCATGCCACTCGGCAAAATGAAAATCGGTTCCTGCAATAGGCCCTTGCGCTTGTGGATTTCCATTGGAGAGCAACACGGAAAGACTTTTCTCAGCTTCGATGCGAACGCCGTATATGGCTAATACATCTGGTCGATCATAAAAGTAGGTAATACGGCGAAAGCCTTCGGCCTCGCATTGCGTGCAATAAATGCCGTTCGACATGTAAAGACCAGAAAGCGCTGTGTTGCTGACTGGCGCACATTCCGTTTCAATTTCCAGGGTGAAGCGCTTTTGCGGCACCTTTTTGATCGTCAGGTTTAGGTTCGTGCAGGTATAATCCCCTGCGGCCAGAACCTTTCCATTAAGTGCGACTGAAATCAGTTTGAGCTGCTCACCATCCAATCGTAAAGCCCCATGGTTTTTGGATTTCGGATTGGGCCGCATCTGCATTTTGCTTAACACCCGCGTGGTTTGCGGGTTTAGGCGAAATGTAAGATCGACCATATCGATCAAATATGGTGTTGGCCGATAGTCTTTGAGGCGTATGGTTTTTGGCGTGAGTTTTGGCATCTCAAGGCTCCGTGTCGCGGTTGCGGCGGTGTTTAAACTTGTTTAGCTTGCCAAACATGAAACACAAGAAACTACTCACAAAAATGTTTGCGGCTGCCGTAGCCGCGGCCCAGCCTTCCAAAGTTATTGCACAACACCTGCCAGCCAAGCCAAAAGGCCGCGTGATCATTGTGGGCGCAGGCAAAGCCAGCGCAGCAATGGCGGCAGCGTTTGAAAAAGCCTGGCGAGGCAAAGTGGAAGGGCTTGTGGTCACACGTTATGGCTATAGCGTTCCAACCAAACATATTGAGGTGGTTGAGGCGGCTCATCCTGTGCCCGATGTGGCGGGGCAAACGGCCGCACGCCGGATGCTGCAACTGGTGCAAGGGTTGACTAAAGATGATTTGGTCATTGCGCTTATCTCGGGTGGCGGGTCATCACTTCTTAGCCTGCCTGCTTTTGGTCTTACCCTTGAGGAGAAGCAGAAAGTGAATGCGGCCTTGCTCAAATCCGGCGCGCCCATCGCAGAAATGAATGTGGTGCGAAAACATTTATCGGCGATCAAAGGTGGCAGATTGGCGCAAGCGGCCTTTCCGGCGCGGGTTGTTTCTCTCGTTATTTCTGACGTTCCGGGGGATGATATTTCCGCCGTGGCCTCAGGCCCCACTGTGGTTGACCCGTCAACTTTTGCACAGGCACGTGCCATCGTCACCAAATATGGTTTGGATTTGTCTGCGGCGGTGCAAGGCCATCTGGCGCAGGCAATCGATGAAACGCCAAAGCATTTACCCAATGCCAAGGCTATTCTCATCGCCTCGCCGCAACAATCTCTGTTGGCGGCAGCAGAGGTCGCCCGCAAGGCAGGCTATCACCCGCTTATTCTTGGAGATTCACTTGAAGGCGAAGCGCGTGATGTTGCCATTGTTCATGCAGGCATCGCTTTGCAAGTGAGACGTTTTGGCCAGCCTGCGCGTAGGCCTTGCGCAATTCTGTCTGGCGGTGAAACCACTGTAACACTGCGTGGGCAAGGCATTGGCGGTCGCAATGTGGAGTTCTTGTTGAGCCTGGCTGTTAAACTTCAGGGTATGAATGACATCTCTGCTATGGCAGCCGATACTGATGGCGTTGATGGTGGCGCAGAAGTGGCGGGAGCGTTTATTGGCCCTGACACATTATCGCGCGCACGCGCCTTAGGGATTGATCCAGTGATGGAACTCGCCAACAACAATGGTCATGGCTTTTTTGCCAAGCTGGGCGATCAATTGATCTGCGGCCCCACACTTACCAATGTGAATGATCTGCGCGTGATTTTGATCGACTAGCGCGTCGGTCCAGCCACCGTCGGTTGCTCTAATAAAAAGCCCCGCATTTCTGCGGGGCCAATCAAGATAAATCCAAAGTATAAAAAACTTAGATTGCTTCTTTAACTTCCTTGGCGGCGCGGAAAGCCAGCTTCTTGGAAGCCTTAATTTTGATTTGCTCACCGGTGGCTGGGTTGCGACCGAGGCGGGCAAGACGCTTCTTAACTTGGAAAATGCCAAGCCCGGTTACGCGAACTTTGTTGCCCTTCTTGAGATGTTTTACAACGGAGTCAACAAAGTCAGACAACAGCAGAGCCGTGCTCTTCTTTGACATTTCGTGCTTTTCCGCGAGGTCAGCACTGATCTTGGTCAAAGAAACAGTCATAATCTNNAATCTTTTCATCAGCCATGGTTCTCTCCTTTTGGCAGTTTGCGAATCACTATCGATGTAAGTTACCGAACTGTTACCAGCTAGAAAACCCTTATTTTTCGAGGGTTTTTTGCATCGCAATGCAGAATTCATTGAAAATAAACGGTTAATTTTGTGTTAACGCGTTAATCATGCATAAAATCAACATGTTATACGAAGTCAGTATGGTTTTTTAACGGAATTGGTGCAAGGCAATGCTTGCGTTCCAGGGCACTAAGATTCGCTCTTCGCGCCTCTTCATTGCGCGTTGACATGTTGTTTTGATGCACACGAATGGCCACCGCCACATCATTTTGATGATGCAGATTAAAGCCGCCGCGCGCCACGCGCAGATACCAATCCCAATCCCAATAGTAAGGCAGGCTCTCATCAAACACGCCGAGCTTCTCATGTATGGAACGGCGATAGCACACAGCGGAAATGAGAATTGTGTTGTCGCGCTCCAGTGATTGCGCAGTAGCATTTTGATCAAACAATTTCACTGTGCCATCTGTAAAACGCATTTCGCCATTGGCGAAATAAAAATCTGTATGCTGACGAAATTCCGTCGCCGCTTTTGCCAAGTGCCGCGCATCAATAAAGAAATCATCGTCATCTAGAAATGCAACAAATTCACCTTTTGCATTCGCCACACCAAGGTTGCGGGCCGGCACAGCCGTGCGCTTTTCATTTTTAAGAATTCTAACGCGCTTGTCGCTGAATGAAATGCTGAGTGGTTCTCCGTCATTCACCACCACTAATTCCAAATCCACATCTTGTTGTGTCAACACGCTGGCCACGGCCTCTTGCAAATAGTGCTCGCGGTTGCGGGTGGGGATAATCACGGAGAACTGCGGGCTCATCGGCGGCGCAACCAATTCACATTAGGATGGGCAACGGGTTCCTTGGGATGCCAAAAATAGCTACGGAATATCTCGCCATAACCTAGCTTTAAATAATTGCCATTACGCTCAACCAACCGTTCTTTTTCTTCAGCATAATAAGCCGGCAATTTATACCACGCGATTTTTGGTCGCTCATGGTGTGCAATGTGCAAATTATTGTTGAGGAATAACAAAGCCCAAAATGCTGATGCCTCAACCAATATTGTACGGTGGCCAACATCTTCTGCGGCCTGATGTTCGCAGAATGAACGCACCAGAGAAAGTGAGATGGAAGGATAGGCGATCAATAAAATATATTGCCACACCGGCATTGCACACCACACCACAAAGGAAATGACCAGTAAGGTCGAAACACCAAACGCCAACCAACACTTGCGCCCGTCCGTCCTTCCCTTCAACAAGGCGGAAAATTCTTGTCCCCAAAATTGGAGGATACTGATGGCCGGACCAACCAGCATGCGGCCCATCAGGGTACTATTGAAATTATGCAGTACTTTGCGCCATCCGGGCATAGCCTGCCAGTGATCCGGCAATAGATAATAGCTTTCAGGGTCACGCACCGGGCAGGTGAGATTGAGATCATTGTGATGTGCAAGATGCAGATCGCGGTACCTGCCATAAGGCAACCAAAGCTGCGGCGAGATAAACACCAAAGCTTCGTTCAAGCGACGTGATCGTGTCGGGTGGCCATGCAAGGCTTCGTGCTGCAATGAGCCGTTGAGGCACCCAAAGTAAGCGCCAATCGGCAAGATGATCCACCAAGGGATTGCGGAATGAAACCATACCAAAGCGGCCAGAACGGCATAGTCGAGCGCTAACAAGGCCAGCGTAGGCCATTCCATGCGCACAGCGACGTTTGAGTTTATGCCTTGCATTTCAATCCCACAGACTTTCTATTGCCATCATATCATTTCGACAAGAGCCATGATAGCCAACATGTTCGCCACAGCTTCACTGCCCATGTATGACTGGCCAGAAATTCGCGCCGCCACAGATGCGTTTTGGGCGGCCTTGGCGCGCCATGCTGGATTGGTTGGTGAACTGACGCGAAACGATGCGTATGATGCCTTGTGGCGCGATCCGGCACTGATCTTCAGCCAAACCTGTGGCTATCCCTTCACTCATGAATTCCGAGACAAACTTAACTACATAGCAACACCACATTATGAAGCGGAGGGCTGCGAAGGCGCCAAGTATTCAAGCTTCATCTTCGCGCGCAGCGGTCAATTTAAGTCCGGCAAGCCCGCTATCAACAGCATGGATTCAATGTCCGGCATGTTGGCGTTGAAATTGGTTTTTCCCACACTTGCCCAGCCGCTGATAACGGGCAGCCATGTGGCATCGCTTGCGGCGGTGCAATCTGGCCAAGCAGATGTGTGCGCCATTGATGCTGTGGTGGTTGCACTTGCGCGCCGCCATCGTCCACATTTGTTGCAAGGCCTGCATGAAATTGCCCGCTCGCCACTTGTGCCGGGCCTACCCTTTGTGACGAGAAGTGGCGATGTCACTCAACTGCGCGAGGCCCTGCGAAAAGCATTTGCCGATCCATCTTTAGCTGACGCACGCAAAGCAATGATGATGACAGGTTTTTCAATTCTACCCACTGGCGCCTATGATGTAATTCATCAACGAGAGGCCGAACTATAATTTTTTCGGCACAGTCTCATTCTCACCAATGCGCGCGGCCGCGAACTCTTCACGCATTTCGCAGTGGCGCGCGAGGGCATGTAGTTTGAGATATTTATCTGCTGGAAAAAATTCCGGCAAACGTAACTTCAGATGTGACAACATGCACCCAATGGTGATATCGGCTTGCGTGATCTTGCCATCGAAAAACCATGGCGTTCCGCAGGCATGTTCCAACCAATCAA
>PLXI01000254.1 GCA_003151375.1 Hyphomicrobiales bacterium | reverse complement strand
TTCACTTTCACAGCCACAAATCTTTCTTCGGCACCTGCGGGCATCACC
Organism: Hyphomicrobiales bacterium; assembly: GCA_003151375.1. Lineage (GTDB taxonomy): Bacteria > Pseudomonadota > Alphaproteobacteria > Rhizobiales > Aestuariivirgaceae > Aestuariivirga. The sequence goes on along the minus strand of PLXI01000254.1, from coordinate 9,301 downwards.
ACGACAGCGGTTGGCACTGCTGCGCCTGTGGCACCAACTGCCATCTCGGTGACAACGGCCAGCACAGCTGTGACACTCACGGAAGCAGCAAGTGCCAGCTACACGATTACAACAGCGACCTGCGCTGATGCCAATGCCTCCATCACCGGAAATCCCGCCAGCTTCGGCACGTTGGCTGGACGGGTCCTGACCATTCCTGCAGCCAATGTCCTGCCCGCTGCAAAAATCACCTGCACCTTCACCAATGCTGCAAATGCCGCAACAGTCGCTGTGCAGAAGATCACCACTGGCGGTTTCGGCGGGCCCTTCACTTTCGCGGTGAACAACCTGGCTGCTGCCCCGGCTTCAATCACCACAACTGCCGCTGCCACGGCTGCACCAGTTGCTCCCGTTGCCAGTGCGGTTACAAATTTAAACAGTGTTGTGCAAATCTCCGAAGGCAGCAATCCCGCATATACCTTCACTACAGCTACTTGCACTGATGCCAACTCGGCCGTCACTGGCAATCCCGCCAGTTTCGGCACTCTGAGTGGTCTGCTCATTACCATACCCGCAGCAAATGTTTTGCCCGCAGCACAAATCACCTGTAAATTTACCAACGCTGTAATTACACCCACTGTGGCCATCCAAAAAATTACCACTGGTTTTGCCGTTGGAACCTTCAATTTCACCGCCACCAACCTAGCCTCAGTGCCACCTGCCATCACCACTGCGGCTGTCAGTACACCGACACCTGCCGCGCCAACCGCAATTGCCGTTACCGCCGCCAATACTAATGTTCAGCTTACTGAAACTGCCAACGGAAGCTTCACGCCCACATCAGCAACCTGCAGCGATGCCAATGCCAGCAACACGGGCAATCCCGCCAGTTTCGGCTCCTTGAGCGGCAACGTACTTACCATACCTGCTGCCAATGTTTTGTCTGCCAGCCAGATCACTTGCGCCTTCACCAATGCGGCTAAACCGGCAACGGTTGCGGTACAAAAAATCACCACGGGCGGCATCGGCGGCCCATTCACTTTCGCAGTTACAAATCTTGCAACCACGCCAGCTGCGATCACCACGGCAACGGTTGGCACCGCTGCACCAGTTGCACCAGTGGCCAATACGGTGACAGCCTATAGCACTGCTGTGCAAATCACTGAGACCGTCAGTTCAACTTTCACATTCACCAGTGCAACTTGCACGGATGCCAATTCGGCTGTCACTGGAAATGTGGGTAGCTTCGGCATGGTGGCGGGTTCTGCCATCACCGTTGCTGCTGCAAATGTGTTGCCTGCCGCACAAATCACTTGCACCTTCACCAATGCTGGCAAAGCCCCAGCAATCAGCTTACAAGCCGCATTATCATCACCGCGTCTAAATGCTGCAGACCAGTTCTCATTAACAGCAACTGGCACAGGCGCGCCCGCAGCCAAGACGACCACGGGCACAGTCTCTGCTATTACTTCAACCCCTCTGAGTTTCACAGGGACCGCGGCCGCGGCCTATACCTTGAATGAAGCGATGGCGGCTGGCTCATCATCCTCAATCACCGCTTATTTGAAAACTGTGTCCTGCACGAATTCCAATCCGGTTGGCACAAATGTCTCAGGCATCACCACAGTGCCGATCAACTTCACCGCCCAAGCCGGTGATTCCATAAGCTGCGTTGTAACCAATAATGGTACGGCAACGCCACTGCTTACGATCACCAAAACTTATGCCGCGGCGCCAACACCTGTGGTTGTTGGTCAGATCGTAACTTACACCTATGTCATTTCCAATACGGGCAATGTGACCATGACAAATATCAGCCCAACAGATTTGCATGGCTCGCCTGCTGTGACAGTACCGCTGGGCGCTGGCGGCATAACCAATGAAACCCTGACCATCCCAGGCCCATTGGGTGCCGGTGCGTCGCCAGACACAACCGCCAACAACGGCATTTGGTCAACTCTGGCACCCGGCGCAACGGTAACATTTACTTGGGCGCATACCGTTACCCAGGCTGAGATCGACCACGGCTAAGCCCTACAACCGCCACCAACAAGGCCACTACGGCTCCAGCTGCAAACACCACTTGTGCGCCTTCTGCCTGCCACAGCAGGCCCGCAATAAGGCTTGAGGCAAACCCGGCAGCACCACTGACCAGCCCATATATGCCAAAAGCGGTGCCGCGCAAATGGGCAGGTGTTGCATCGGCCACAAAGCCAGACAGCACACTTTGTGACAGTGACATGTGAAGCCCATAAAACACCAAGGCGAGCCACAACATCGCCGTGCTGTTGGTCAGTGCCAAAAGCCCAAGACTAAGGGCCAAAACGACGAGGCTGAGCAGCAGCAACGGCTTACGGCCCATCCGGTCAGACAGGCTGCCAAGTGGATAAGAAGCCAGTGTGTCCACCCCGTTGTAAACCACCAAGACCAACGGAATGAACACCAATCCAAGCCCCAGATCGGAGGCGCGCAACACCAGAAAAGCATCCGAGATGCGGGCGAAGACGATGCCCCCAGCGATCATCATCACCTGCCAAAAGCCCGGCCCCAATGCCTTTATTGCGGCGAAGTTTAGTACGCCGCGTGGCTTGGGCGCAGCTGATTTGCGTGGCGGCTCTTGAACACCGAAGGCCAACACCGCAACGCAGACCAACGCGGGCAGGCAGGCCACCCATAACAAACCACGCACATCAAAGGACCAAAGGCCCACCAGTGCCACGGCAGTCAACGGGCCAGCAAAGGCCCCAAAACTATCCATGGATTGGCGCAAACCAAAGGCCGCTCCGCGCTGTTCTGCAGGGGTGATGTCCGCCACCAAAGCATCACGCGGCGCACCGCGAATGCCCTTGCCGATGCGGTCAGAAATGCGCGCCACAAAAACAAGTCCAGCACTGTGAGCCAGCGGGAACAGCGGTTTAGACAAAGCCGCCATGGCATAACCCAACAACGCCAGACCTTTACGGTTTTGGAAACGATCACTGAGCACGCCTGAAAAAAGCTTGGCAAAATGCGGCAGTGAATTGGCCAGCGCCTCCAGTAAGCCCAGCACCGCTACGCTGGCCCCAAGTGTTCCAACCACGAACAGTGGCAAAACCGCATGGGCCATTTCGCTGCTCATATCCATGAACAGGCTGACCAAACCCAGCATGACCACGCCTCTTGGAAGTTTGTTCATTTTGCTGCCTGTCGTTTCAAATCATGTTACATGGGTGCAACCAAGGATGATACTGTGCTGCCCATCTCTTCCACACAAAACCCAACGATCAAACTCATCCGCTCGCTCGACGATAAAAAGGGGCGGCGTGAAGCTGGCCTCTTCGTGGCCGAAGGCCTTGCAATGTTAGAACGCGCTGAGGATTTGGGCTTTGTGCCAGACTATCTTCTGGCCACCAAACCCATCTTTATGTTTGATGGCATCAAGCCCCTCATCGTGACTGAAAAATTGATGGCCGAACTTTCTGCGCAAAATAATCCGCATGATGTGTTGGGCGTGTTCAGCCAACGCTGGCAACCGCACCCAACCAAACAAGGGACGTGGTTGGCCTTGGAGGAAATCCGTGATCCCGGCAACTTAGGCACGATCATCCGCACAGCTGACGCCGCCTCAGCGGCTGGCATTATCTTGGTGGGCGATTGCTGTGATGCCTATGCACCCGAATGTGTTCGTGCCACCACGGGCTCAATCTTCGCAGTGCCATTAGTAAAAATGCCAACTGCACAATTTTTAGATTTTGCCAAGGCTTGGCCAGGCAGCGCTATCGCCACAAGAATGGATGCAAAGGCGCTTTATACTGAGGCCAGCAAGGCCCCCCATCTCATCGTGCTGGGCTCTGAATCCAAAGGTATTTCTGATTCAGTTTCAAGCGCTTGTGGCCGTAACGTGAGAATCCCTATGAAGCAGGGTGTGGAGAGCCTCAACCTCGCTACAGCAGCGGCCTTGATGCTGTACGCAGCCCAAGCATGAGCAACACATCAACGCACTCCAATAAACTCTTGGGCATTGCCCTCATGCTTCTGGCCATGCTGATGTTTCCGTGCCTTGACGTTCTGGCTAAAAAACTTGGCGCTGAGGGCCAGCCCGTGATGCAAAGCGTGTGGTCGCGCTTGGCTTTGGGTGCTCTGCTCACGCTGCCATTGCTGGCGGCGCGTGAAGGCCGTGATGGCCTCGCACCCCGCGCCATTCCACTGAACATGCTGCGTGGACTCGCCATTATTTCCACCACCTTTTTCTTTTTCTCCGCCATGAAATTTCAAGGCATTGCGCAAACGCTTTCGCTCTATTTCATTCAGCCCATCTTGGTCATCGGCGCTGCACCATTGTTGCTTGGTGAACGCATGAGGCTTTCGCGCTGGCTTGCCGTGATCGGCGGATTTATAGGCGTTCTGGTCATCATCCGCCCCGGCATGATAGCACTTAACCCCGGCGCTTTATTGGCACTCGCCTCTGGGGCCAGTGCGGCGGTGGTGATCCTTACTTCGCGAATGTTGGCGGCACGCGCCTCTGCCCTGTCTAACACCTTCTATACGAGCCTTTGGGGCGGCATCGTCTGTACACTGATCATGTTGTGGCAGTGGCAGACACCAACGCCTAGCCAATGGCTCATGATGTTCGGCATTGCCGCATTTGGCACAACCTGCAATTTTCTTATCATCAAAGCCTTTGAATGGTGTGAGGCATCGCTGCTTGCACCATTTGGATACGCTGAAATGATCAATGCAATTTTTCTAGGCTGGCTATTCTTCGGCGATTTGCCCGATCGGTGGACATTTGTGGGCGTGGCCATATTAATAGGTGCTGCACTTTATGTCTCGAGCCGCGAACACACCGCCTTCAAGGGTGAAACTCCAGCCCAAGTTTAGTTCATTATGCGTTCAATCCTTTGGTCAGGCACAAACCAGATGAGAGCAACCACCAGAAATAATGCGCAGGAAATCATTGGGCTCACAAACGCTGAAATGATTGCAACGACATAAATTATCACCGAAATCTTGCCTTTTCGGTCGCGCCCGATGGCTTTGGCAATTTCTGAATTTGCGCCATGCACGCGCAGCGCTGCCAACGTCATAATAGTATAGGCTATCGCACAACCTAAGAGATTCAACCCGTAAGTGACCACCGGCCAAAGTACGAAATGATTTTCACCCATCCAAGCCGTAGTGAATGGAACAAGCGAAAGCCAGAACAACAAATGAAGGTTAGCCCATAACAGACCGCCAGAAACTTTTTTGATGAGTTGAAAAAAGTTGTGATGGTTCACCCAATAAATGCCAACGATTATGAAGCTTAGAACATAGGTAAGAAATGTCGGAAGTAATGGTAAGAGATCGGTCGCCTCAACCCCGTGCGGCGCTTTGAACTCAAGCACCATGATCGTGATGATGACGGCGATCACCCCATCCGAAAACGCTTCCAACCTGCCCTTATTCATAGATCACCTCTCACTTGAGACTATGACAAAATAAAAAGTCCGCGCCTAGTGGCACGGACTTAAAACCATCAGCAAAGTGATCGCGTGGATTAGCCCACGATCTCCTTGGCTTTGAAGTTCTGTTTAATTTCTTTCTTGGCGTTATCAGCGCTGTCCGAACCATGCACCGAATTGGCATCAATTGATTCAGCAAATTCAGCTCTAATCGTGCCCTTGGCAGCATCTTTTGGATTGGTTGCACCCATAATCTCACGATATTTGGCGATGGCGTTATCGCCTTCCAGAACTTGCACAATGATCGGGCCAGACGCCATGAACTTGGTTAGATCTTTAAAGAACGGGCGCTTGGCGTGAACGGCGTAAAATTTCTTAGCGTCAGCCAGTTTCCACTTCACGCGCTTCTGCGCGATGATGCGAAGGCCCGCTTCTTCGATCTTTGCGTTGATGGCGCCAGTGAGATTGCGCTTGGTTGCGTCAGGCTTAATCATTGAGAAAGTGCGTTCTTTGGCCATAGTGTCCTCGTTTAAATTGGAATGAGCAGGCCTATAGCTGCGTGGCAACCATCACGCAAGAACAGAACTATTCCACGCTGATCGCTTCAGCCACGTGCACTTTACTGCGCAAAGCCTTTTCAGGCATTTGATGAAACGCCGCCAGCGCCACTGCCATCACGAACACGGCCAAAGCAAACAAAGGCCTAAAGGAGGTGTGAATTTCTCCGCTGGCAACAATGGCAGCCAATTTCTCACCAGACAAGTTTTCAAGCGCCGCCAAATCCGGCAATTGCGAAAACAAAACCGCACCAAATAACGCCACTATAAGTGCCCCGCCTAAGGCGCGGAAAAAGCCCATCACGCCTGTGGCAGTTCCCATTTGATGGGGGCTGACAGAGTTTTGAATAGCCACCGTTGTAATCGGGAAAATCGTGCCAAGGCCAATACTAATGCCACCGATCAGGATTTCCATCGCGATTAAACTGATATGAACTTTGAAAGCGGTAATTAAGCCCAGTCCAAGAATTGCAAATATCAATCCTGCATAGGCGGGCCTTTTATAATGTGCTGATCTTGCCATATAGCGCCCAGCGATAATCGCTCCCACAACGGTGCCCGACATAAAGGGTAAAAGGCAAAGGCCAGATTGGCTTGCGCTTAAGCCAAAAACCAATTCCATATAAATTGGCAAATAGGCGGTGATGCCAACATAACTGGAGATGATCAGCAGTGCCGTGATTGAGCCCATCGCCACCACCGGGTTTTTCAAAATCTCGAACGGAATAAATGGCTCAGCTGCAGTGTTCAAGCGCCATACAAATGCGGTCCAAAGTAACACTGACAGCACAATTAGGCCCAGCACTTGCACCGATCCCCACTGATAATGAATGCCACCCCAATTCAGCGCCAACATCAAAGCCACAGCAGCTGAAGCCATCAAACCAGCGCCAAGGAAATCCAGCCTATGTGGCCTTTCATGGCGCGGAAGTTTTTTGAGAAGACTATTGGTCATTGCCAGCGCTGCAAAGCCCAGCGGAACATTCAGCCAGAAAATCAGCGACCAATGCCAATGCTCAGCAAAATAGCCGCCCAGCAATGGTCCAGAAACGCTGCCAACCATATAAACGCCAGAAATATAAACTTGATAGCGTGAACGCTCTTTGGGTGAAACAATATCCGCAATAATGGTTTGCGACAATGAAATCAGCCCGCCCCCGCCCAGCCCTTGCACCGCACGCGCGACAATCAACAAAATGAGATTGGGCGACAAAGCACAGGCAACCGATCCCGCCACAAAAACCACAATCGCAAACAGCAACGTCTTGCGCCGCCCAACAATGTCAGAAACCTTGCCATAAAGCGGTGTCACCGAGGTTGATGAGAGCAGATAGGCTGTAACCACCCATGGCAGATATTCAGGGCTGCCCAAGCTGCGCCCAATCGTTGGCATCGCCGTCACCACAATGGTTTGATCAAGTGCTGCCAAAAACATGGCAAGAACAACGCCAAAGATAATGCGTAGAACTTCCGGGTGAGAGAGTTTTTGTGGATTGGAGTTTTGTACCGAAGAATTCATTTCCGCTCAATGCGCCGCCATAAACTGAGTTGCAACTCGATTTACGTTAGGGATAGCAGCTATGCGCTAACACACCCTTATCCACACCGCATTATCATGAAAAGCGCCACCACCTGCCGGAGCCGGCTGATCAGCACCAGTCAAAGTGTTGATCCCGCGCCCGCCTTCATGCAGATGATTGGGCCACACGCCTTCAGCAATCACCACACCCAATCGCAAGCCGGCAAATGCCTTGGCATGAATAACCACTTCGCCACGCCTGCTGCCCATGCGCACGCGCGCGCCATCGTCAATGCCGAGCTTCGTGAGATCATCAGGATGCACCAACACCGTGGGCCTGCCCTCACGTTTGCGGCTGCTCGGCGTTTCATTAAATGTTGAATTCAAAAATGCCCGCGCCGGAGAAGTGGCCAAGCGAAACGGATATTCGCTATCGGCCTGCTCATGCGCCTGATAATAATCTGGCCATTGCGGCATATTCTCAATCGGCCCCAACGCCCCCATGCGTGATTTAGCTTTTGCGACATCTGCCCAATTCGCTTTGAAATGAAATTTGCCATCCTTATGGCCAAAGCCTTTGATGTTATGAGCCGTTTCAAAATCCGGCATCACATCAAACCAATTCTGGGCGTCCAACTCATCCAAACCTTTGCGACCAGAGGCCAGCAACATCTCGTCAATCAATGTGCGCGGTGCTTTATCAATGCCGGGATGAGATGCGCCCACCCGCTTGGCAATTTCCTTAATCACGAAATCATTGCTGCGCGCCTCGCCCGCCGCTGCAATTAACTGACGGCCGAACATGATGTGGCTGTGGCCGCCACCTTGATAGATATCATCATGCTCCAGGAATGTGGTTGCGGGCAACAAAACATCAGCATATTTCGCAGTATCTGTTATGGTCTGCTCATGCACACACAAAAATAGATCTTCGCGCGCAAAGCCTTGCTTCACGCGGGTTTGATCCGGCGCAATCGAAACCGGATTGGTGTTCTGGATCAGCATGGCCTTCACAGGCGGGCCGCCTTGCAGGTCATGGGCATTACCACATAAAACTTCGCCCACGCGGCTCATATCCATCACCCGCTGGCCACAATTCGCGTCCTGTGCCTCAAGCTGCCGCTTGTTCCATTTATAAATGCCGGAATTGGAATGCAGCGCTCCACCGCCTTCATGCAACCACGCACCCGTGACCACCGGAATGCAATTCACCGCATGCATATTGGCCGCACCATTGCGTGACCGCGAGAAGCCATAGCCCAGACGGAAGAAAGTTTTTGGCGTGGTGCCGATGAGTCTCGCAAATTCCNNAGGTATTTCCAGTTGGCCAGCCCATCGCGAAACAAAACATGCATGATGGCGCAGGCCAATGCCCCATCGGTGCCGGGCTTGATAAGCAGTTTGATATCAGCTTGCTTCATTGTGCCGGTTTCATAAATATCAACGCAGGCCAGTTTCGCAGCCCGCTCTTTGCGCGCGATTGCAATATGGCTCATCACATTCACTTGCGTGTTGACCGGATTGCCGCCCCACATCACGATGAGATCGGATTTCTGCATCTCGCGTGGGTCAACTCCCGTGATATTGCCAGCACCTGCATAAAAGCCCGGCCAAGATAAAGCGGTGCACACCGTGCCATATAGAGATGAATAACCCTTGGCATTTACCAGCCGCTCGATGCCATCACGCATCACGAGGCCCATGGTGCCCGCATACCAATAGGGCCAGATACTTTCAGCACCGTGATCTTTTTCCGCTTTTAAGAAAGCCGCCGCCGTTAAGTCCAACGCTTCATCCCATGAAATCCGTTCAAACTGCCCTGC
>PLXI01000183.1:2139-9215 GCA_003151375.1 Hyphomicrobiales bacterium | reverse complement strand
AGATTTTCTTTGTATCGTTGAGAATGGTTTTCAACATGCTATTTCACTCACTGCGCCGCAGCGCGGGATTCAACTCCGGCTCGGATTATCATTGGTTCACTGTTGGTATCTTTATTTGGTTTGTTTTGATATTTGTCAGCCAGTACCGGCTGAATTTCAGCTTCAGTTTTGCCGTCGTTTTCAGCAATGGAACGCAGAGCCAATGACAGATCGCCTGATGACTGGACTGTGGCCATAACTTCTGCCTGTTCTGGTGTCAGTTCCAAAGTTGCGGTTTCGCCCTTATCAACAGTGACCTGATCACCTTCACTGGCTTGTTTAAACACTTGGTTGACGGCCAAGACCTTCACATTGCTGACCACGGTTTCACTTTTCACCACGACCGCATTAGTTGTTGGGTTCGTGCTCTTCTTGGTCAAAATCACATCCACCCGGTCATTCGGCAGAATGAAGCCGCCCGCTGATGACTTTGTAGAAATGGCTACGGCCTCAGCACGCATGCCCTTGGGCAGGTTGGCGCTCATGAAGCCACCGGCACCGGGCAACACAACCTTCTTACTAATAACAGGCTCATCCTTGAAGATCGGCATGCGCACCAGCGCTGTTGCCATTTCTTTCAACGCGTCTGGCCGTCTGTCACGCGTGATCATAAGTTCAGTGACACTATCCTTAGGCCAAGCCTTCCAAGCCAAGCCTTCAGTCAATTTATCACCCATTTGGAAGTCTTTAGTAGCGACCAGCACATCGGAAGATTCAGTTTTCTGCGCGACCGCCGCTTCGGGCTGTTGTGATCGGCTACTGAGCATATTCTTGGCTAAAACGCCCGCAACGAGAGCGCATACAACCGCTGCAACCAATGCTACCAAACGCATCTTACTCATATAAANNCAAAGGTCAAATTAAGGTTAATAAATCTGGAGATTATTTGTTCATGACAGCGCATGCATCCACCATGTTCCGCGGAAGGCCACAATACCGCCCAGCGCAATAGCAAAGCCAAATGGCACATTGGGTGTCATCGACACCAACTTGCCCCACAGCCTCTTTGATGTATCAGACATATCTGCGATATCGAGTGAAAGCATCATAAATGACTTGGCTACCATGAAGCAAACTTGCAGAAAGCCTGCAAATGCTGCCAAAATGATAAAGCCATAAATATTGGTCATGCCGAACCAAAGCCCAGCTGCAGCCAGCATTTTGGCATCGCCACCGCCCAAAAGATTAAATTGGAACATAATGAAGCCGACAGCGAACAAAAGTATGCCGCCTGCGATGTGCGAGACAAACCCATCCAAACCATCCAACGGCATGCCAGCGGCTAAAGCCATTGGAAAGAACAGTGCCGCAGTTAACAGCGTGAGCCAATTTGGTATCTTGAAGGTCAAAACATCCCAAATGGCCGCAACCATTAAAAGTGTAGGTAACAAGGTGAAGCAGAGGAAATGCAGCATGAGGCTCTCGCGTTTAAAGGTGCTTGTGCACAGCAACTTCACACGAGCAGCGTAAACGGAGGGTTAATCCCAGCCTGCACAATGACAATCTATATCATGGTAACCGCTGATTCATCATTTTGCGGCAAGACTTCATTTTCCATAAGGGCAGTTTTGCTCGGGTTGTAGGAGTCTGAGATGGGTAAATCGCTTTCATTGCTATTGGTTGGTACAAGTTTGGCGTTTTTGGGCTTTGCAAATTTTGCCCAAGCGGGCACGCCGTTGACGGTCACCACCGACCANNCTGAATGGCCGCCAACTTTTTATTAACGGCCATGGGGCCGGTGAAACAAATCTCATGGTTTTCGATCAGGACGGCAATAAACTGGCAGACTATGAAATAGCGGTGACGCAAGGCACTGACAATTCGATGATACTATTCGCTTCCGGCACCACGCCCGGCCAAAGGCTAAGCTATGTCTGTGCACCGAATTGCGAACGCAGCATGATGGTTGGCGATACCTTAGCTGATTTCACTAACATCCTCAGTGGAAATCAAACGAAAAACAGCGCGGCGCAAGGAGCCGGCACGGCGCAAGCAGCAAGCACACCTGCCCCTAGCGGCCCCCATTAATCTTCTTCTTCTTCGTTAAAACAATTATCTCAGCTGATTAAGAAAATTTTACTCTTTTTATTGAGCCTCCAAAAATAATTGAGTTCTATCACTTCATTTGGATTTAAAATTTTTCAACTGGCATGAGATGTAATGTTAAAGCTGCTGTTAGATCGCTATCGTAGGAAATCGCAAAAGTTCACCCGCTCTGACAGTGGTGTGTCTGCCGTCGAATTTGTTTTGATTGCTCCAATTGTATTTCTCCTATTAGGGGTGATTATAGAAACAGGCCTCATGCTGTTTACTGAAATAACTCTACAAGATGCTACGGACGCTGCGGCCCGCACTATTCGCACTGGAAAAGCGCAAATGACCGGCCTTACTGCGGCTAATTTGAAAACCGCGATCTGTGCGGAAGTTGGCCATTTAGTCAGTTGCAGTAAGGTGGTGGTTTATGTGAATTCCGACGGCACCTTTGCTAATTTGCTGGCTGACGTGCCGCCCTACATCAACATCGGACCAACGACAGGCGGTACAACGGTTTCTGCCCCACCATGCTACAATCCGGGTTCACCATCCAGCCCGGCTATCATTGTGGCTACCTATGATTGGTATTTTACCTCCTACGGCATCTCGTTCTGGGGCAATGTTGCAGGAAACAAGGCGCGTCGCCTGACAGCTGTTACGCTTTTCCAAAATCAACCCTTTCCTGGTACCGGGCCAGGCACATGCTGAGGTCTAGTTTATCAATGAATAAGCCATTCAAAAATAAATTTCTGATGTCCGACAGTGGAGTTGCGGCGGTGGAATCTATTTTCATCTTGCCCTTCATGTGCATGCTCTTTTTCGGTTCTCAAGATCTCATGTCATACATTAAATTTTACAAGCAAATGGCCGACGTGGCCAATGTTGTCAGCGATACCATAGCCCAGGCTCAAGGTACCCTTACGCGCGCTCAGATTAGCGATATTGAAAAATCAATCCCGTTGCTCGTGCCGGCAAAAGAAGCCGCTGCGGTGCAGGTTGATGTCTATGACTACTATTTAAATGGCGCAACTCTCACCAAACGCTGGTACACGGCCTCCCCAACGGGATCGAGTTGCGCTGCGCCAAATACGACCAGTTATAAAAGTATGATTTCTACGGGGAGTGATCTGATCGTCGCCGTAGCTTGTAGGAGTTATACGCCTTGGGTTGGCACCTTCATGGGCGGTCCATATTTGTTGGGTTCCTCAGTTTTCACAGTCACCCAAACAATTGTCGCAACGCCTTATGCCAACCTCACCATATCTTGTGTGAAAACATCCGGAGGCAGCACGCCTTGCGCTGGCTAAGTGGCTTGATCGCGCGGCCCGAATAAGCTAGGGCCCTCCCCAACTAAATATGGAGAGATGGCCGAGTGGTTTAAGNNTTCGAATCCCTCTTTCTCCGCCAAAGCTTATTGCTTCAGGCGATAGAATTTTCTGGGAATAGGTTGATAATAGTTCCAGCACTCATCGAATCGGCATGTTCTTCACCGCGTGACAAGCAGTTATGATCTGTCACCCGCTTCGGGCAAGATTGCAGAAATCCGCGATTAGCATTGGCGCATCTCAATGTGAGCCGCCTCAAAGTCCTTGTAATCGAATAAATTGAGGCAAATTCCGTCAAGNNACCTGCATATTTTGCATTTGAGTTTATGTCAGCCATGAATTTATTAAATAATCCTCTGAAGTTCAAACACCTCAAGCGGTTTTTTAAATCTGAGTTTGGGAATATTTCGATTATTGTGGCGCTTTCCGCGATACCAGTTATCGTGGCGGGTGGAGTAGCCATAGATTACGGCCGTCTCACTTTGGCAAAGTCAGAATTCGAGGGAATTGCTGATTCTGTAGCCATGCAGTCGGTCAATTTTTCAAGCAACTCTGTTTCCGCAAGTGCTGCCCAAACCAACGCAACCAATAATTTCAACAACCTCGCTCTGGCTCATGCTGATACCAAATTGAATGCACTCAATATCGTTGTTACGCAGGGTGCAAATGGACGCAATTCAAGCGTAAATTACACGATTTCGGTTCCCGCTACCTTTACGAAGCTCATTGGACAGACAACATTGACGGCTANNCGGAACTTCATTGGCCACCTCGGCGCAAGCTGTTTTCAAAGATATTTATGTACTGGCTGACAACACGCCTTCAATGGGTTTGGCTGCGACAACTGCTGGGGTTACAGCACTGCAAAATGCAACTTCTGGCCTCTATGATGGCTCATGTGCCTTTGCCTGTCACATCGCTGGCAACACAACTCAGACTGATTATTATAATGTTGCAGTCACAAAAGGCATTCAATTACGAATTGACTCTGTACGCAACGCTATTGGTTCTCTCCTCACCAACGCCGCAACACTAAACGCGAGCAGCGGCGGGATAAATCCTATTCGCTTTGCGCTTTATACATTTGGTCCAACAGCCGCTACCAATGCTGCGACCCAAGTCTCTCCGTTATCATCTAATATGGCTACTGCGCAAACCAACGCAACAAACAATGTCACGCTTATGTCTGTGACTGGCCAAGGCGATAATGGCACGCACACGGACTTTAAAACCATTTTCGCTGGGCTTAATAGCGTCATTCCAAATGGTGGCGATGGCAGCTCACAGGCGAACTCTTTGAAACTGGTCATGTTCATTAGTGATGGCGAAAACGACTCCAATGTTACACCTTGCAGTCAGGCTCTGACAGGCGCGCGCTGCCAAGAGCCGATCGATGTGAGCCTCTGCACCGCGTTAAAAGCCCGCGGCATTCAAGTGGGTGTGCTCTACACAACCTATGAACCAATCACGAGCAATTCTTGGTATGTCAGTTATGTGCAACCTTACAACGCTGGCCCATTCTCTCCATCGCCAAATTCAGTGATTGCTAAAAATATGAAGGCCTGTGCCTCTTCTGGTCTCTATCAAGAAGTTGGCCCGAATGACGATCTGACGGGTGCGCTCGCCGCGATGTTCAATAGCTATCTTGCTGCAAACGGCCGCATTACTGGATAAGCGAACCGCGCTCTGCTCCAAAGCCCACCATTGCTGTTGCACTGGCGGGCTTTGTGCGCTATGGCCCAGCCGAACTGAGAACGGCTGGCCTATGCCAGCCGCCAAACCGGGGTGGAGGATTTATCGCTTCACCCTTCATTGTTTCAGACATGCTTTGCCTTCTCAGTTGCAAAGCCCCTGCTGAAGCCTCTAACCCGCCGCTCTAAAAATGCGGCCCGTGCCTTTGATATCCTCACCAAGTGAGTGTGGCGCGTTTAGGAAGTATCCCCCTTATGGCAAAATCTGCCGTTTCGATGAATCCCACAAAATCCGATTTTGAATCCCTGCTCGAAGAGAGCTATCTCGACCGCCCCGTTTCAGAGGGCTCGGTTGTCAAAGGCAAGGTTCTTGCCATTGAAAATGAACTCGTCATTGTTGACGTTGGCCTGAAGACCGAAGGCCGCATTCCACTCAAAGATTTTGCCCAACCCGGCAAAGAAGCCGACGTTAAAGTTGGCAGCATCGTTGAAGTTTTTCTTGAGCGCATTGAAAATGCCTTGGGTGAAGCCGTGCTCAGCCGCGAAAAAGCCAAGCGCGAAGAAGCTTGGGTGCGCCTTGAAGAAATGTCCACCAAAGCTGAACGCGTTGATGGCGTTATCTTTGGCCGCGTGAAGGGTGGCTTCACGGTTGATCTTGGCGGTGCTGTGGCTTTCTTGCCAGGCAGCCAAGTTGACGTGCGCCCCATTCGTGATGTTGGCCCGTTGATGCATGTATCCCAGCCGTTCCAAATTTTGAAAATGGACCGTAAGCGTGGCAACATCGTTGTCTCGCGGCGCGCCATCATGGAAGAAACCCGCGCTGAACAGCGTTCTGAACTGGTCGGCAATCTGGCTGAAGGCCAGGTGGTTGAAGGCGTTGTAAAGAACATCACTGATTACGGCGCATTTGTTGATCTGGGCGGTATTGACGGTCTTCTCCACGTCACTGACATTGCATGGAAGCGCGTGAACCATCCGTCGGATGTACTCACCGTTGGCCAAAGCGTGAAGGTGCAGATCGTGCGTATCAACCCAGATACACAACGCATCTCGCTGGGTATGAAGCAGTTGGACAAAGACCCATGGGAAATCGTCGCCGAGAAATTCTCGGTTGGCTCCAAGGTCAAGGGCAAGGTGACCAACATCACCGATTACGGCGCATTTGTTGAACTGGAAGATGGCATTGAAGGCCTCGTTCACGTTTCAGAAATGAGCTGGACCAAGAAGAACGTTCACCCTGGCAAGATCCTCTCCACATCTGAGCCCGTTGAAGTGCAAGTTTTGGAAATCGATTCATCCAAGCGCCGCATATCTCTCGGCCTCAAGCAGGTACAGCAGAACCCATGGTTGGCATTCAGCCATAAATATCCAAAGGGCACTGTGATTGAAGGCGAAGTGAAGAACACCACTGAATTTGGTTTGTTCCTCGGCCTCGACGGCGATGTGGACGGCATGGTTCACTTGTCCGATCTCGATTGGAAGCGCCCTGGTGAAGAAGCCATCAAGGACTTCAAAAAGGG
Organism: Hyphomicrobiales bacterium; assembly: GCA_003151375.1. Taxonomy (GTDB): domain Bacteria; phylum Pseudomonadota; class Alphaproteobacteria; order Rhizobiales; family Aestuariivirgaceae; genus Aestuariivirga. Next base: position 2,606 of record PLXI01000183.1, on the reverse strand, counting down.
CGACATGGTGAAAGCCGTCGTTCTCGATGTTGACCAAGAAAAAGAACGCATTTCACTGGGCATCAAACAGCTGACTGAATCTGGTGGTGCTGGAGCAGCCTCTGCTCCGGCTTCGGGTGGCGCTCCTCGTGCGGCCTCTGGCGGCGTGCGCAAGGGTGACAAAGTCACTTGCGAAGTGCTCAAGGTTGAAGACGGTGGGTTGGAAGTGCGTATTTCTGGCACCGACATCACCGCCTATGCCAAGCGCGGCGATCTGGCACGTGACCGTGGCGAACAACGCACCGAACGCTTTGCGGTTGGTGAAAAGTTCGACGCATTGGTTGTGGCTGCTGATGCCAAGGGCCGCAAGGTCAACGTTTCAATCAAGGCGATGGAAATCTCGGATGAACGTGAAGCCGTGGCACAATATGGCTCGTCCGACTCAGGCGCATCTTTGGGAGATATCTTCCAAGCTGCGATGAAGAAGA
>PLXI01000183.1:0-2056 GCA_003151375.1 Hyphomicrobiales bacterium | reverse complement strand
TTGGTCATCTGCTGTCTCCTTTTGATTGTATGCCGTTGGCAAAACGATCAAACGATGCAAAAGTTCCCTTGGTCTAGCGGAAAAACCTTTGTTGGTTTCTTTGCTTTGGCCTGTTCAATTGGGCGAAGAATAGATAATCGTGATAGGAATGACGTCACCTCGCGCCTCATTCTGCATCGTCTAACCTCACCATAGGGAGACCCAACCATGACACCCATCACCGAACGCCGCGCCGCATTTCGTGCCTTGCATCAATCGGGCTGCTTTGCGTTGCCAAATCCATGGGATGGCGGAACGGCGCTGCGCTTAGAACGCGCGGGTTTCAAGGCCATCGCTTCCACCAGCGCTGGTGCAGCCTGGGCGCTGGGTAAGGAAGATGGCGAGATGAGCGTTGATGAGGTGCTTGAGCATCTGCGTTTTCTTTGCAACGTAACCAACCTACCAGTAAATGCCGATTTCGAAGCGGGCTTTGCCGACACTGCCGCAGGTGTTGGTGCCAATGTCACGCGCTGCATCGCAACAGGTGTTGCCGGACTTTCAATCGAAGACCGCAACGGCGCATCACTCTATACTTTGGATGAAGCAGTTGAGCGTATCAAAGCGGCGCGCGCTGCCATTGATAGGTCTGGGCAAAATGTTGTGCTGGTCGGGCGTTGTGAGGCCTATCTGATGAAAACACTCAATATGGGCGAAGTGATTGCGAGATTGCGCGCGTATAGTGTGGCAGGTGCAGATTGCCTCTATGCACCAGGCCTCAAAGAAATTGATGACATTGCCCGAGTGGTAAAGTCTGTCGACAAACCGGTCAACGCCAATTTGACGGCGACAGGCCTGTCCATTGCTGACATGGCGGCAGTTGGGGTGCGCCGCGTCAGTGTTGGTGCCGCACTTGCAAGGGCAACCTATGCAGCCTTCAATGGTTTTGTCGAACTTCTGCGCGATAAGGGCAAATTACCCTAAGCGCAGTTCGTTGGTTTTTTAGCGACTCTTTTGTTTTGAAAAAAACACAAAGCCGGGCAATTCTTGAGCGTTGCAAGGTGCCATGAGGCCGCTTATAAGGTTTTTCTGTCTTGCAATAGGACGCTTGGGCCCATGATTAAATCTGAACTTGTTCTGAAAATCGCCGAGAAAAACCCGCATCTCTATCACCGCGATGTGGAGCGCATCGTCAACCGGGTGTTTGACGAAATCACCGATGCTTTAAAGCAAGGCAACCGCGTAGAACTTCGCGGCTTTGGGGCCTTCTCTGTTAAAGAGCGCCGCGCCCGCACGGGCCGCAACCCGCGCACAGGTGCCAGCGTTGAGGTGACGGAAAAGCGTGTGCCATTTTTCAAAACTGGCAAAGAGCTGCGCCTGCGGCTAAACGGCAAAGGCTAGGCCTTGCGCCGCGTGCTGCGCTGGATCATTGGCGCGCCAATAATCATCGTGGTTATGTTTTTTGCAGTTGCCAATCGCCAATGGGTGACGCTGTCGCTTGATCCCATCAATGAAACAAACCCTGCCTATGCACTTGATATGCCCGTGTGGATGCTGCTGTTTCTTGGCATATTCATCGGTATTATTGTGGGCTGGTTCTACTGCTGGCGCGCACAGGCCAAGTGGCGCAAATTGGCGCGTGAGAGACAGATCGAAATTACCCGTCTACGAAATGAGCTTATGGTGAACCCGCAAGGCCCTGCAAAAGTTGACCCACAAATGCTAACGCCTTTGCCCGGCTTCATGCCGTGAAGGTTTTTAGCGCGGCGGATTTGGCCGTGCCAAGTTATGGCGATTATATTGAGGCTTTACGCCACGGCTTTCGCGGTGATGTAACCGCGCCGCAGCGGTTCGTGGCCAGCACTGGGCCCGCAACCACGTTGCTCACCATGCCGGCTTGGGACCGGTATTTCACCGGCATCAAAACTGTCACCGTCAAAGATGACAACGCCGCCTTAGGTCTGCCCCTGGTGCAGGGATCCTATTTGTTGATCAACAATAAAACGGGTTCCCCTGTGGCAGTGATGGATGGCACAGAATTGACTAGACGGCGCACGGCGGCCGCTTCGGCTTTGGCCGC
>PLXI01000237.1 GCA_003151375.1 Hyphomicrobiales bacterium | reverse complement strand
CGACGCGTTTTATTGAGCTTGCCGGTGAGATCAACCAGAACATGCCGAGGTATGTGGTCGCAAGGCTTGAGGAAGCACTTGATAGCAAGTTTGGTCTTGCAGCTAGCCAAGCTACGGTTCTGGTCATCGGTGCAGCTTACAAAAAGAATGTCCCTGATGTCAGGGAAAGTCCATCACTCAAGATCATGGAATTATTGGACAGAAAGATATCCAGTCTCGCTTATCATGACCCGTTTGTATCTTCATTATCCCTCGGGCACGACGGGGCAGGCTTGTCGTATGAAAGTGTTGAATTAACAATTGAGCGGATAGCAGCCTCTGATGCGATCCTCATTTTGACCGACCACGATTGTATCGATTACGACAATATCGCAAGCCATGCCCGATTGGTAGTGGACACGCGCAACGCGCTGAGGTCGCGAAACATAGCGTGTAAAAGGCTCGTAAACGCTTAAATCTGGTGCGCTTTTCCGGCCTCAATGAATGATATCTGGCTCGCTTTCAATTTCTGTGCAGCCCTTGAGACCGAAAGGATTCGTTGCCGCCAAGTGATTTTCACGTTGAGATGATCAGTTATGTGTTGTCAGATCAATTGGGAGTCTTTGATGCCTGATTGAACGGAAACTCTCGCATTTTCAAAGCTTCTTGCGGTGCGGCGCAGCGCTCGCGCCATAGTTTGAACTGGCCATTGTGATAAAGCAAATTGACTTGCCGCGCCCGGTGGCTCCACAAATGCCAAAGATGGGGTTGTTGGTGCTCCACATCGATTTTGAAATAATTTCGAGCGAGTCAGGATCCAAACGACGCCAGTCGAACTCGCGATACCTAATAACAGCCCCTCCGTCCGAACTTTTGCGAGTTCTTACATCCTGAGCAATGCGGTCACCTCTAAAGATCTACAAAAACCTGTATTCATTTTCAGCCTTGTAGTGTTCGTTCTTGACGAATGTTATGCTTCGCAAGACGTGCACCGAATAGGACGTCATTAATTCCCTCATATAAGTATTTAGGATCTTCGGCTCGCAGCGCTTTAACCCGCGCGGCAGCGGGCGCAGTCCAACCAAACCCGAAACCCATTGACTCACACAAGCAACGGGAGACATAAATGCAATTGCAAGCGTCAGTTCTCAGTGAAAATTAACAGTTAGTCGCGAGATGGAATAAACCAGGAAATAAGATGAAAGCTGTTATTTTGGCCGGCGGATTCGGCACACGTATTTCCGAAGAAACCCATCTCAAACCCAAACCCATGATTGAAATCGGTGGCAAGCCGCTGATCTGGCACATCATGAAAATTTATCTCACTCACGGCGTGACCGATTTCATCGTGTGCTGCGGCTATAAGGGCTACGTTATAAAAGAATATTTTGCCAATTATTTCCTGCATTCATCAGATGTCACCTTTGACATGAAGACTAACAAGATGGAGGTTCACCAGCGCAATTCTGAGCCGTGGCGAGTGACTTTGGTCGACACGGGCGAATCCACGTTGACTGGCGGCCGGCTGAAACGTGTGGCCCAATACCTCAAAGATGAGGAAGTGTTTTTCTTCACCTATGGCGATGGCCTTGCTGATGTGGATATCAGTGCCTTGCTCAAGTTCCACAACGCACATGGGAAACTTGCAACCGTCACCGCCGTAACGCCGCCCGGGCGCTATGGAGCGCTTTATTTGGAAGGAAGCGAAGTGAAAGGGTTTTTGGAAAAACCGCAGGGCCAAGGTGGCTACATCAATGGCGGTTTTTTTGTGCTTTCACCAAAAGTGATTGATCTGATTGAGGGTGATGAAAGCTCGTGGGAAGGCGCGCCTCTCGAACGGTTGGCGCATGACGGCCAGTTGGCGGCTTTTCCGCATGATGGCTTCTGGAAGCCGATGGACACTTTGCGCGAGAAAAACCACCTTGAACAGCTATGGGCCTCAGGCTCTGCACCATGGAAGGTCTGGGAATGAGGCCAAATCAGGCCTTCTGGCGCGGTAAAAAAGTTCTGGTGACTGGTCATACTGGGTTTAAGGGCGCATGGCTTTGTTTCTGGCTCAAACGCCTAGGAGCTGAAGTTACTGGTATCGCTCTTCCACCAGAAACCACGCCTAATTTGTTTACCGAGATCGCGCTGGAAAATGGAATACAAGCCAATTTCGAAGATATCCGGAATTGCGACCCCCTGAGGCAGAAGATTCAAGGCAGCGGTGCCGAGATTGTGTTTCATCTTGCCGCACAGGCTTTGGTGCGTGAAAGTTATACAACTCCACTTGCCACATTTGAAACCAATATCATGGGCTCCGCCCATGTCCTTGAGGCATTGCGTGAACTGCCCTCGGCGAAAGTGGGAGTGATCGTCACCACTGATAAAGTCTACCGCAATATGGAATTGCAGGAGCCCTTTGTGGAAGATGATCCACTGGGCGGGCATGACCCTTATAGCGCCAGCAAGGCGGCTGCAGAAATTATCGTGGAATCTTATCGCGAGAGTTTTTTGAAGGCGCGCGGCGTGGCGGTAGCTTCAGCGCGCGCCGGTAATGTGATCGGCGGCGGAGATTGGTCGCCTGAGCGCCTGATTCCGGATTGTGTGAAGGCCTGGACCGCAAACGAGACAGTGGACATCAGAATGCCAGACGCCATCCGACCATGGCAGCATGTGCTGGACCCGCTGGCCGGCTATCTCATTTTGGCGCAGCATTTATGGACAGAACCATCGCTTGCTGGTGCCTATAATTTTGGACCGCATTCCGAAAGTGCGGTGTCCGTGCGAGAGGCAGTGACCTTGGCACAAATGAAATGGGGCACTGGTGCCAAAGTGAAATTTGCCGAAAGCAACACTGGCCCGAAAGAGGCCAAAACCCTCCGGCTCAGCAATGCCAAAGCCAAGGCGGAGTTGGACTTTGTTCCGCTTTGGCCGCTGGAGGTTGCGCTGACCCGCACCATAGCTTGGTATAAAGGCGTGGGTGCAGGCCAGTCTGCGTCTGCTCTGTGCGCGCGTGACATTGATGCCTATGAAAGCGGGCGAGAATGAAGCGCTTCGAAGTGATCGATCTTGGCGGCGGCGTGAAACGCCTGCGACGCATGACCAGAGGTGATGACCGTGGCTCGCTGTCGCGGCTGTTCTGCGCCGAAGAGCTTGCAGAGGCTGGCTGGCGTAAGCCCGTGGCCCAAATAAACTGGGTGGAAAACCGACTAAAAGGCATAGTGCGCGGGCTGCATTATCAGGCGGCCCCCTATGGTGAGACCAAAATTCTGTTCTGCATGGTCGGCACCATCCATGATGTGGTGGTTGATGTGCGGCGCAGCTCGCTCGGCTTTTTGAAACCCATCGCCCTGCAGCTTGAGGCCGAGGCCGGAGATGGCCTCCTGATCCCCGCTGGTTTCGCGCATGGCTATCAATGTTTGACGGATGCCGTCCACCTCGTCTACTTGCATGATGCGTTGCATGCGCCTGAGGCAGAGCGGGGATTAAATGTGCAGGATCCGAAATTGAATATCAACTGGCCACTGCCGATTGAGAAACTGTCAGAGCGTGACCAGAAACATGCGCTGCTTGATGCCGGCTTTGCAGGAGAAGCATTGTGAACTGCCGCCATTGCAACAGCGCATTGAAGCTTGACGTGATTGATCTCGGCTTCGCGCCGCCATCCAATGCTTATCTTGAAGCTGCCGATCTTGCGCTACCTGAGAAGCATTTTCCGCTGCGCGTTAAAGTCTGTGAGCAGTGCTGGCTTGTTCAGACGGAAGATTATGCCCAGGCGGGTGAATTATTCAGTGCCACCTACGCCTATTTCTCCAGCACCTCATCTAGCTGGCTCGCCCATGCCAAGGACTATTGCGAAAAAATCACCCAGC
>PLXI01000121.1:795-3489 GCA_003151375.1 Hyphomicrobiales bacterium | reverse complement strand
AATTTCTCCGGCGCGTTGCGCACTTCGGTTGGATTATTCACCACCAAAGTTTTCGGGTGGATCATATCCAGCAGATGTGTTGCAGTGATGTAACCCATGTCAAACGGCGGGTCTTGGCGCATCAACAAAACTTGTTGGGAAGCCAAATCAATGCGCGCTGCCTCACCCAAGGTGAAGTGATCGTTCTTAACGTCACGCACTTTAACTTGCTGGCCAAAGCCTGTTACGCGCCCGGCCTCGTAAGCCAGTGTTTTGGTTTGATAGTAAAACATTTCGTGGCCCCGTGCCTGGGCTTCAAGCATCAACGCGAAAGTTGAATCACCCTCAATGCCGAATAGCTCGATGGGGTCACATTGCACGGCAACTTTCAGGCTCATTTAATAAGCTCCATCAAAGGCATTCTCGACATGAGACGGGATAAGCGCAGAGTTAACCGCCACAATGTCGAATCTGCAAGTGCCGTTATTGGCGATCTCATCTTGCGCCATCCAATGTGCTGCCGCCGCCGCAATGCGCCGCGCTTGGGTGGGTGAGACGGAGGTCACCGCTTCATCATGGCTGGCGCGCGCCTTCACTTCAATAAAGGCGGTCACATCGCCGCGCCGCATGATGAGATCAACCTCACCCGAAGGCGATTTATAACGCCGCCTAATCAGCGCATAGCCCTTAGCAGTGAGCAGGGCCAAGGCCACAAATTCCGCCGCGCGGCCTTTGGCTTCGGCTTTTTCACGGTCACGCATGATCGGTTTTGCGCCTCAAAATGCGAGCATAGATATCTTCTTTGGCTAAGCCAAATTCTTTGGAAACGATGGATGCTGCCTTGCTGGCGGAATGATCGGTCAGCGCCGTGGTGATGGCGTTTTCGATCACTTCATCCGAAACAGTTTCGTGTTCATCCGCAGGCGGCCCAATCACCAAAACAATCTCGCCTTTGATGCTTTCGCGGTCAGCAAGAAAGTTACGAATTTCAGAAGCGCTCCCGCGCAGAACTTCTTCATGCAGCTTTGTAAGTTCACGGCACAAAGCCATGTTCCGATTCATGAAAACACGATCAATATCTGTCAAGCAATCCAACACGCGGTGAGGACTTTCAAAGGCAATGAGCGTGGATGGTATGGGTTTAAACCGCGTCAAAAAATCTATGCGGGCTTTTTCCTTTTGCGGCAAAAATCCGATGAAGGTGAATACATCAGAGGGCAGACCAGAAAGTGTAAGTGCTGTTAAAGTGGAAGAAGCCCCGGGCAGCGAATGAACTTTAATGCCTTCATCAACACAGGCTCGCACAAGCCGGTAACCGGGATCAGAAACCAGCGGCACACCGGCATCAGAAATCAGCGCATAAGCGCCGCCATTTTTCAATGCTTCAATGATGGCAGGCCGAACCGCTTCGGCATTGTGCTCATGATAAGGTTTGGTGATGGCCTTGATACCATAACGATCCAACAACCGGGCTGAAACCCGCGTATCCTCGCACAACACCACATCAGCCGCCGCCAAACTGGCCAGTGCGCGCAAGGTGATGTCTCCTAAATTGCCAATCGGTGTGGCGGTGATATGCAGGCCCGGCTCAAGGGCAGGGGCAAGATGTTGGTGAGCACCAATATGGTAACTGCGTTCAGCCATTCAGCTCTCTGATAATGGCGTTGAGAATGGGCCGCCCGCGGCTTGTGGCTTGCAAGTGCCCGTCAACTTCACGCAATAAATTCAGCGAAGCCAAAGCGTCTATCTTGTCTGCAGCAATGGTGCGCCCAGCCAATGCAGCATGCCGCTTGATATTCAAACCCTCGTTGATCCGCATTGCCATGAGAAGATATTCAGGCGCTTGCTCCACCGCTGTCAATTGCGTTTGCTCGGTCAGCGCATGGCCTTGCGCCTCAACCCGCGAAAGCCAAGTCTCTGGATATTTCTCGCATACAGTGGCCAAACCGTTCATCCGTCCATGAGCGCCGGGCCCAACGCCTGCATAATCAAGATAACGCCAATAGGTGAGATTGTGCCTGCTTTCGTGGCCGGGTTTGGCATGATTGGAAATTTCATAAGCGGGCAATCCCGCAGCTTCGGTGAGTTCTTGTGTCACTTCATAAAGGGCAGCTGCTGAATCATCATCGGGGATCACCAATTTGCCTGCTTGCTGCAAATCAAAATAACGCGTCTCAGGTTCAATGGTGAGTTGATAGAGCGACATGTGGCCCTGTTGCTCTTTTAGGGCCATGGATAGTTCTTCGCGCCACGCCGCAACTGTTTGGTTCGGCCGCGCATAAATCATATCGAATGACACGCGTGGAAAAATCTTTGCCGCTAAGCGAAACGCTGCCAGCGCTTCATCCGGCGTGTGTTGGCGGCCAAGCGCTGCCAAATCAGCGGCATTCAATGATTGCACACCCACCGAAACGCGGTTGACGCCAGCGGATGCGTAACCGCGAAAATTCTCGGCTTCAACACTGGTAGGATTTGCCTCTAGCGTAATCTCAGCATCCGCTGCAACTGGCCAAAGGCTGGCAATACTGTCTAACACATGTGCCACTGCGGCGGGTGGCATGAGTGATGGTGTGCCGCCGCCAAAGAAAATACTGGTGACCTTCTTTTCGGGTGCCAATTGCTTGATGTGTTGCAACTCACGCACCAAAGCATTGGCATAACGCATGTGATCCACTGTATCGTGGCGCACATGGCTGTTGAAATCGCAGTAAGGGC
>PLXI01000121.1:0-701 GCA_003151375.1 Hyphomicrobiales bacterium | reverse complement strand
CAACGCCGCGCGGTGGCCACACCATTTCTCCCGGGGCAACACCGTCATAATAGCGCACCTCGCCATCAGGCCACATCACACATAATGTGCAGCAGAATTGCGCTTTACGTTGTTGTGGTGAAACGGCCTTCACTGCTGCCAGCTTGCCTTCAACCATGCGCATGGCCAAAGTCCAATCTCTTGCCGGGCCGGCCCAATCGGCGGTGTAAACACCCGGTGCGCCGTTAAGGGCATCCACACACAAGCCGCTATCGTCAGAAATGGTAATAAGCCCAGAGCCCTTGCAGCCAGCGGCCGCCTTGATAAGGGCATTGTCGCGAAAAGTTTTTCCGGTTTCGGCAGGTTCAGCGAGGCCTAACTCTTTGGCTGATACAGTCTCAACGCCATAAGGCTTCAGCAATTCTGCAAATTCTTCCAACTTACCTTTGTTATGGGTGGCGATAAGAATCTTTTGTCCTGTGAGTTTGCGTATCATGCCAATACTTTTTTCTGTGCTGCCACCAGTTGCGCGATGCTGGCCTTGGCCAGAAACAACAATTCTTGCAGCTTGTCTTCTGAGAAAGGTTCACCTTCTGCCGTACCTTGAATTTCGATAATGCCGCCAGATCCCGTCATCACAAAATTGGCATCGGTTTGGGCGGTTGAATCTTCGGCGTAATCCAAATCGGCCACGCACACACCCTCGTGAATGCCGCAGGAAA
>PLXI01000110.1 GCA_003151375.1 Hyphomicrobiales bacterium | reverse complement strand
TCTCTTGCACATGAAAGCAACCGAGCGCTACGGTTCGTTGGGCAAAATCGGGGAGGTAGCGACAATGAACTCTGTATCACTGGCAATAGTCTTCAGTTGCGTTTTGGCGACTTCTGCCCTGTCACAGACACAAAACAACATTCAATGCCATGACAAGTCGGGCTACTACGAAAATTCAGATCACCAGTTAGTTCATCGGCCCGAATGCACCGCGCAACATCTAGCAGGAGAAACCGCAATCTGCCGTGACGGATCACACAGCTTTTCAAAGCACCACGCGGGAACCTGTTCGCATCACGGTGGTGTAGCGCAGTTTGAGTAGTAAGTTTGAATAAGGGGGATTCCCTTCGGTTCATTTTGAGCTAGTATCCTAGTCACTCAAATTAGAGTGATGAGGTGTCCGATGCGCCAAGCTCCACAACGAGTTCACGAATCCATAGAGGTAGGCATTTGGATACGCGTGAGTACCGACGACCAAGCCCGTGGTGAAAGTCCCGACCATCACGAGCGCCGTGCCCGTGCTTACGCCGAAGCCAAAGGTTGGAAGGTACTCGAACTCTACGACCTCTCAGGAGTTTCAGGAAAGTCAGTCAAAGACCACCCCGAAGCCAAACGGATGATGAAGCATATTGCAGAGGGTCGCATCAAGTCGCTCATCTTCTCCAAGCTCGCCCGACTTGCACGCAATACCCGTGAGCTTCTCGACTTTGCTGATTACTTCCGTGACCATGACGCGAATCTTGTCTCCCTCTCAGAGAGTATTGATACGTCCACTCCTGCCGGACGGCTGTTCTTCACCATTGTTGCTGCCATGGCCCAATGGGAAAGAGAGGNNAAGGAAGCTCCTGTCCGCGCCCTCATCTATGACCTCTTCCAAGAACACCGTCGCAAGAAGACGGTTGCCCGTATCCTCAATGAGCGCGGCCACAGAACACGCAAAGGCTCAAAGTTCTCAGACACCACCATCACTCGTCTCTTGGAAGACCCCTCAGCCAAAGGCACCCGCCGCGCCAACTACACCAAGAACATGGGGCAGCATAAAGCGTGGGAGTATAAAAATGAAAAGGACTGGATATTCCATGACGTGCCCGCAATCGTCTCAGAGGAGCTCTGGGAGAGTTGCAATGTCATTTTGAGAGAGCAGTCGCAGAAGATCACTAAGCCCGCTCGCAAGCCCGTACAGCTCTTTGGAGGCCATGCTTTCTGCCACTGTGGGGGCAAGATGTATGTGAAGTCGAATAGTCCCAAATACATATGTCTCAAATGCAAAAACAAGATACCCATTGGCGACCTCGAAGCTGTGTTTGCAGAACAGCTTCGTTCCTTTGTGTTCTCTGATNNTCTCAAGTGCAAAAACAAGATACCCATTGGCGACCTCGAAGCGGTGTTTGCAGAACAGCTTCGTTCCTTTGTGTTCTCTGATGAGGAAATTGCAAAGTATCTCGAAGATGCCAGTGGCACTGCCAAGGCTAAGGAAGAACAGCTCCAATCACTTGAAAAGGAACGAACTGCCGTCACCCGTGAAATGGACAAGCTCTACGACCTGTATCTCAAAGATGGCATTCGTGCTGACGCTTTTGCAGATCGCAATCGTCCGCTTCTCGAACGTCAAAAGCAGATCGACGAGACACTTCCGAAGATCGAAGCCGAACTCGACATTTTCAGGATCAACATCCGCTCAAAGGATGAGATCATCTCCCAAGCACGAGACCTGTACTCACGCTGGCCCAAGCTACCATTTGAAGACAAGCGAAGAATAGTAGAGACCATTGTAGACAAGATCGTCGTTGGCAAAGACGACATTGAAATCCTGCTGCACTATGTTCCGCAGGGCCGCTCGGAACTCGCGGAAGATAGTGGTAACAGGGCAACGCGCGAACACGGGTTCATGGCAGCGACCAATTGAAAGCGTGCGGGATAAGTGACGTGATAATTAGCCCGCGCCACCAAAGCCTCACCCTGCTCCATCGGCTGGCGCAAAGCTTCCAGCACACGCGGCTGAAACTCAGGTAGCTCATCGAGAAATAATACGCCGTGATGGGCCAGCGCCATTTCACCGGGCTTGGGCTTTATGCCGCCACCCACCAGTGATGGCATAGAGGCAGAATGATGCGGTGCGCGGAAGGGCCTACGTCTGGTGATCTGGCCATCTTTCAACTCACCACTGAGGGAAGCGATCATCGAAACATCCAACATCTCGCGCGCATCAAGCGGCGGCAGGATTGAAGGCAAGCGCTGGGCCAGCATGGATTTGCCAGCCCCTGGAGGCCCGACCATCAATAGATGATGGCCGCCTGCTGCTGCCACTTCTAGTGCGCGTTTGGCGGCTTCTTGGCCTTTGATCTCAGAAAAATCTGGCAACATTTGATCAAGCACGCTGAGATGTGCTGCTGGCCTAGAGAGAACTTGACTGCCCTTCACATGATTGATCAATTGAATGAGATTAGCTGGCGCAAGGATATCCAACTTATCACCGGCCCAAGCCGCCTCAGCGCCTGAGCCTTTGGGGCAAATGATACCCATATCCTGGGCTACGGCAGACATGGCCGCCGGCAAGATGCCGGAGACGGCTTGCAGCGCTCCATCCAAACCAAGCTCACCCATCACGACATAGCGCGACAGAAAATCAGGCGGGATCACCCCCAAGGCCGAGAGAATGGCCATGGCGATGGGCAGATCATAATGGCTGCCTTCCTTGGGCAGATCAGCGGGCGACAAATTAACAATCAACCGCTTGCCCGGAAGGCCAAGGCCAATGGCGTATAGTGCGGCGCGCACCCGTTCTTTGCTTTCAGAGATCGCTTTATCCGCCAAGCCCACAATATGAAAATTTACTTGGCCATTGAGGAATTGGGCCTGCACATCAACGGGAACTGCTGCAATGCCTTGAAATGCAACTGTAGCAACCCGCGCTGTCATAGATAGCTCTCCCCAGTTGGGCACAGGCTAATATGAGAACAAAGTAAGAGTCAAGAACATTTAAGGAACGATTTGGGGCCGTTTGATTTTCAACCATGGAAGTTTCGGCGCGAGCAAATATCGCGTGAATGATTCAAGCGATGCCCATAATTGTTTCGAACAGTATTCAGTTGGATTATTCCGGGTCGAACCCATGCAGCAGCGCTCCTGCTTTGGGGTAGCATCTTGGCCTTCTGTGTGAATGACAAGCGCAAGCTATCGAGGTTTTCGAACCCGAATGAGTCAGCAATATAGCTGTTCATGAAGTTCTCAATGATCAGGTGCGCTCGCAGTACCCGACCAACCGCCTCGTGGTCCGTTGCCGCCATAGCAAGGTATCGTTCATTCTGGCGGTTAAAGTTAGCTTCTATTTCGTCCCAGTGAGGTCGCAACACCTCCATGGCTTCTGCTATACCTTCAATGTCCCGCATCATGTCCTCCAGCTGGCGCTGTATGCCTTTGAATAAAAACTGTCATAGCCGAGGATATTCCAACTACAAGCGAATGTCGCTGATGGGTCAAACCCAGAAGTGACGCGCACTTTTTCCAAGTTCCGCTTTCTCGCAAATAATGGACATTCAAACTGGTACACAACCTTCGCACAAGTCTTAGCGACAACTTGATCCACATGGTTTAGAGAGGCGGAAAATTCGTATAGGAAGAACACCAATGACTGATGCAAAGCCCAATACCAAGCCAGACCTGCCTGATCATTTGAGCACTGATCCGCGCAGCCCCTTTTTCAATGAAGCAGTTCTCGCCCACCAGATTGGCATTCGCTTCAATGGCGTGGAAAAAACCACTGTCGAAGAATATTGTATCTCAGAAGGCTGGGTGCGCTTGCCGTCGGGCAGCAAGAGCAAAGACCGCTATGGTAACCCGATGATAGTGAAGGTTGCGGGCAAGGTTGAAGTTTACTATGTCTAAAGAACCGCGAAGCCCGCTTCCCAAGCTATTTGAAGCCTGAGTGCTGCGGTGCGGGCGAAATCAGCCGTCAGCGCTTTGCGCCGCGATGCATGCAGTGGGTGGTTTGAAGCTTCGCGGAATATCTCCGCGCCATAGGCATCAGCAACAATAAGGCCAGCCTCCAACGGCATCAGGCCTTGGTCCATATCTGGCGGAATGGCGAAAGAAAAATGATCACAATAGTCGCGGTATTCAGGCCATTTTTCATCCACATAAAAATCCAAAGGCGAGGATTTTATTTCAATGATCCAAATCTGGCCCTTGTCACCCAGCGCAATAACATCGGCGCGGCGGCCAGATGCTAAAGTGAATTCATGCAGCAAAACAAAATTATGATCACGCAATAACCGCGCCACCCCGCGCTGAATGGCCAAGGCCGTGTCTGATTGGCGGCCATCAGGTTTTAGCACGAGGCCCGGGGCCACCGCTTAATCCTCGTCAAACTTGGAAGCAACCAAAGCTGAAAGGGCAGCAATTGCTTCATCTGCCTGAGGGCCGGAGGCTTCAATGGTTATGCTGGAGCCCATGCTGGCAGCCAACATCATCAAACCCATGATTGATGTGCCGGGCACGCTTTGGCCATCCTTGCTCACCATCACGGTGGCATCAAAACCTTCAGCACATTTGACAAATTTGGCCGATGCCCTGGCATGAAGCCCGCGTATATTAATGATAGCGAGATCTTGCTTGTGGCTGGCCATTACTCACCCTGCAAAACTTGGCTGGCAATATTGATATATTTGCGGCCGGCATCCTGCGCGGCTGTGGCACATTTCAATAACGCGTTATCTTTGCGAATGCGCGCCAGCTTCACCAGCATTGGAAGATTAAGACCTGCTACAACTTCAACTTGGCCTTCTTGCAAAAGGGAAATGGCAAGATTTGAAGGCGTGCCACCAAACATGTCGGTGAGGATAATCACGCCCGGCCCAACATTGACCTTGGCTATTGCTGCGGCAATATCAGCGCGCCTTACATCCATTTTGTCTTCGGGGCCAATACACACCGCTTCAATCTGGCTTTGCTTGCCCACAACATGTTCCATGGCGTGAATAAATTCCAACGCCAAACGCCCGTGCGTGACGAGCACCAAACCTATCATTTCTTATTCGCCTCAAAAATCATGTGAGCCAGCTTTTAAAGATGACCTCTCTAAATCATTCCGCGCCAGAAAAGAAGCCTTTTACACCAGATATTGAAGGGCGCTGAGCACAATGGCCAGTGCTGCTGGATTGCCCGTGGCAATGGCAATGCGAGGCAGTTTGATCCCCTCAAGCTCTGTTTGCTGGTCAATTTGCTCTGGCAAGCGCGCAACGCCAGCTGGTGGCACCAGATCGACCACCAGTTTCAAAACCACTGACTTTTTGAATGTGGTTGCCAAAATGCCAAGACCTCGAATTTCAACCAGCCCGGCTAAACTGGCAGGCGGGCTAGCCACAAGCTTTGCGCCGCGGCGGTGTAATTTCACCTGATCATCTGCAACCAAACGTGCGCGCAAGGCTTTGCGGCCAAGGCCGTAACCTTGCCCGTCAACCAGTTGTAAGCAGAGAGTTGATTTGCCAGAGCCTGAAGCGCCTCTAATGAGAATGCCGTGGTTGCCTATGGCCACACAGCTGGCGTGAATGCTGGTCATTGGCCGGCTTTCCAGCCCTCTGGCATGGCAGGAAGCCTGATAATGAAGCGTGCTCCAAGTATGGGGCTTTCGCCTTCCGGTGATTTTTTACCACGGCGATTTTCGGCCCAAATACGCCCCTTGTGTGCCTCAATCACTTGGCGCGAAATTGCCAAGCCCAAGCCTGAATTGTCGCCAAAGCTTTGGTCTGGTCTGTCAGTGTAAAAACGCTCAAAGATTTTTTCAAGGTTTTCAGGATTGATGCCGGGGCCTTCATCCTCCACACGGGCTTCAACTTCACTGCCCACGCGGCGCAGCTTGATGGTGATGGCACTCCCCGGCTTCGTGAAGGAACGCGCATTATCGATCAAATTTCGCAAGACCTGGCCCAACCTTGAATCATGTCCCAACACCATGAAGGGCGAAGGCTGGGCTTTCACCTCGGCTTTGATATATTCAATCTTCGCGGCTTGCGGTTTGGCAATGTCA
Source organism: Hyphomicrobiales bacterium (assembly GCA_003151375.1). Taxonomy (GTDB): domain Bacteria; phylum Pseudomonadota; class Alphaproteobacteria; order Rhizobiales; family Aestuariivirgaceae; genus Aestuariivirga. The sequence continues at coordinate 5,099 of PLXI01000110.1, read as the reverse complement.
TTGGCATGAGCAACAATGTTAAAGAGCAAATCATCAAAATTGATCGGATGAACTTCGGCACGCGCCAATTCCGCATCAAGGCGCGATGCATCCGAAATATCAGAGATCAACCTGTCCATGCGCTGCACGTCATGCACCACAATTTCGATCAGCTTGGCGCGCTGTTCATCTGTCTTAGCATAATGCAGGGTTTCAACTGCGCTGCGCATCGAGGTGAGCGGGTTTTTTAATTCATGGGCCACGTCTGCGGCAAAAGCTTCAATGGCAGCAATGCGGTTATAGAGCGCTTGAGTCATGTGGCGCAGAGAGCCGGAAAGCTGGCCTATCTCATCACTGCGCGCAGTAAAATCTGGAATTTCAACGCGGCTGTGATTGATGCCACGGCGCACCCGGTCTGCGGCAGCTGAGAGACGGCGGATAGGTCTGGCAATGGTGCGCGCCAATAAGGTTGATAGAACCAAAGCCACGAGAGCAGAAAAGCCGAATGTAAAAAAAACAATGCGTCGTTCGCCCCGCAACACATTATCAATCTCGCCGCCTTGTGTGGAAAGCACGAGTGCCCCTTGAATGGCAAGGAAGCGTTGCACGGGCACGATGACGAGAACCATTGTCTCGTGCTTTGCATTGAGACGGGTTTCATTTACGGTGGCCCCTGCAAGGGCGGCCATGATTTCGGGGCGCGTTTGATTGTTATCCAGCGCGTAATCAACATGCAGGGGAAAATTTTGTGAGAACAACCTATCGTCAAGCCAATAAAACGGTTCAGCGATGCGCTCACTCCATGTCGTTTTTTGCGGAGGCGTGATTGCGGTTTGGGTGATGAGGCTGCTATCCGTCAGAAAATTGCTATCCACCACCAAGCTGCCACTGGTGTCGATGATCTGGCCGCGAATGGATGTGTTGGCCAAAAGCCTATGTAACACAGGCCCCGCGCGATATGGCGTGATGGGGAAATAGCTGCCACCCATTGCATTGTCATTGGCATCCCCCGTATAGGTTTCGGGATCAAGCTTATCCGGATCAATAACAATTGTTGAGGTGTCAGCCGTGGCTGCACCGGCAATTGCAGAGGCAATGATTTGGCCTTGCACCATCAGGCTTTCGCTGCGCGCGTTGATCAGGCCTTGTCTCAATTGGTTAAAATAAAGAATACCAACGGACAGCAAAAGCAATCCCAAGATATTTATCAGAGTGATACGCGCGGCAAGTCTGGACGGCACCAAGCGTTGGGCCCAACTTCGCCCAACATGCGGCTTTATGGGCTGTTCAACCCCAACGTCCTCTGGTTCCTTGACGACAGATTGCTCCACGCCCGTCACTGTTCCTTGAAGCGGTAACCGACACCATAAAGTGTTTCAATGCCATCAAAGCTTTCATCAGCCTGCATGAACTTTTTACGCAAGCGTTTGATGTGGCTATCTATGGTGCGGTCATCGACATAGACCTGATCATCATAGGCGGCATCCATCAACGCGTCACGGCTTTTGACAATGCCAGGCCGCAAAGCGAGTGCCTGCAAAATCAAAAATTCGGTGACCGTAAGCGTCACTGGCTGGCCCGCCCAAGTGCAGGCATGGCGATCAGAATCCATTACCAATTTGCCGCGTTCAATAATTTTGCTGGCATCGGTTTTTTCCGTTGTATTTTCACGTGCTGCAGCACGGCGCAACACTGCCTTCACACGCTCGACTAACAGGCGTTGCGAGAACGGCTTCTTTACAAAATCATCGGCTCCCATCTTGAGGCCGAAAAGTTCATCAATCTCATCGTCCTTGGAGGTAAGAAAAATCACCGGCAAATCGGTTTTTTGGCGAATACGGCGTAGGAGCTCCATGCCGTCCATGCGGGGCATTTTAATATCAAAGATCGCCATGTCTGGTGGGTTATCCTGCAAGCCTTGCAGTGCAGCCACGCCATCATTATATTTTTGAACGGTATAGCCTTCAGCTTCGAGGGCCATGCCCACGGACGTCAGGATATTGCGATCATCATCAACTAAAGCCACTTTCGGCATGTTATTTCCGTCCTTGTTGTTGCGAGATGCAGCGGTAAGTATAAAACTAGAACAAATTGTGGCAAGGGTTGTAGAGCATGAGTGAGGTTGGCAAAAGCGTTAAAAGCCTGGTTTCGTCGCAAAAGCATGGTGTTCTGGCGGTAACCGACCGGCAAACCCACATTCCTTATGGTGCTTTGGTCAATTATGCCTGCGACCACAAGGGTTTGCCCATTTTCCTCTTTTCGGCTTTGGCCCGGCACACACAAGCCCTGACTTTAGATCCTGCCGCTAGTTTGCTGGTCAGCGAACTACCCTCTCATGGTGATGTTTTAACCGGCATGCGCACATCAATCATGGGCCAATGCGTGAGACTAGGGCAAGATCAAGCTGCAAAAGACGCTTACCTAGCCTTGCATCCTTATGCTGCTGGCTATGCTGAATTTGGTGACTTCAGCTTTTGGCGGCTGGAGCCCACACTCATTCATACAGTCGCAGGTTTTGGACGGATTGCAACTTTGCCTGCTGCTGAGGTTTTTGGCGTCTAGTTGGCAGCCTTTGCAACACCCACCATAGCAGGACGCAAACAACGATCACCTACCGCAAAGCCTGCTTGCATTTCCTGCATCACGGTGCCGGGTGGCTTTTCATTGGTTGGCACTTCATAGATAGCCTGATGGAAATTAGGGTCAAATTTTTGGCCAATGGTTTCAAGCTTGCGGATGCCGTGGCGTTGAAAAACATTCAGCAATTCACGCTCAGTCATCTCCACGCCGGCAATCAGATTACGTTCAGTCTCACCGGCCTGCTCACGCTCGTCTTGCGGCAAGGCTTGCAAGGCACGGCCAAGATTGTCAGCAACTGGCAAAAGATCGCGCGCAAAATTTGTGGCCGCATAAAGTGTCGCTTCGGCCTTTTCACGTTCAGTGCGTTTGCGCAAATTATCCATTTCGGCAGCAAGACGCAGCAGGCGGTCTTTGCTATTGGCCACTTCGTCTTTCAGCGTGATGATTTCTAGATCACGCGGATCAGTGGCAATTTCAGCTTCTGGCGCTTCGGGGACTTCTGGGATTTGGGTTTCATCGGTCATGGGCCTGCATATCGGCAATCGCGCTCAAAAAATCAAGAGAACAAAATATCAGGACAACAGCCGTCCAACCAGCTTTGCGGTGTAATCAACCATGGGGATGATGCGCGCATAGTTCAGGCGGGTGGGGCCGATTACACCCAATACACCAACAATTTTCTCTTCATTGTTGCGAAATGGCGCCACAATGAGGCTTGAGCCTGACATAGAAAACAGGCGATTTTCAGAACCGATGAAAATGCGAACCCCTTCGGCATTCTCGGCTAGACCCAAAACCTCAACCAACCCGCGCTTGTTTTCAATGTCGTCAAACAGTCGGCGGATGCGCTCAAGGTCATCGGAAGCACCCTGCTGCTCCAGCAAATTGGATTGGCCTTTTACGATCAAGTTGCGTGAGGCAAGATCATCAGCGCCAGACCAGACAGCAAGGCCGCTTTCCACCAGCCGCGCCGAAAGTTCGTCTAATTCGCGACGCAGGCTGTCCATTTCAACGCCGACATGGCGGCGCAGTTCATCAATGCTGCGCCCCAGTGCCAGTTGTGAGAGATAGTTTGACGCGCGCTGAAAACTCGATGGCGGCAGGCCGGGCGGCACATCGACCAAACGATTTTCAACACTGCCGTCTTCACTCACCAAAATCACCAAGGCACGACCTGGCGAGAGATTGAGAAATTCAATGTGTTTGAGACGTGCGTTGAATTTCGGGCTCATCACCAATGAGGCACATTGCGAAAGGCCCGACAGCATGCTTGAGGCTTCGCTCAACACATCTTCAGGCCTATGGTGTTGGCGGCCCGCAGCAATTTCTTGTTCCATGCGCGCGCGCTCAGCGCCGTCCATGGTATTGAGTTGCAACAAAGCATCCACAAAAAAACGCAAGCCCGCTTGTGTGGGAAGGCGGCCAGCAGACGTATGGGGTGCGTAAACCAGACCGGTATCTTCCAAATCCATCAACACATTGCGGATGGAAGCCGGCGACAAGCCCGCCAGATTTGATTTGGCAAGAGTGCGAGACCCCACTGGCTCTCCGGTAGCAATATAAGTTTCAACCAGATTGCGGAAAATTTCTCGCGCTCTTTGGTCAAGGCCAGCAAGACCTACAGCGCCAACCAATGGCGGCAACTTGGGCTCAGCCATGTTGTGGGCTTACCACCGGAGCCGCCTGTGGCGGTGGCTTCACGTGAATACGCACGCGCCTGATGCGGCGCGCATCTGAATCGACGATTTCAAATTCTAATCCGGATTGGTGGCGAATGATTTCACCGCGAATTGGAACGCGGCCTGCCATCTCAAAGACCAGGCCTGCCAAAGTATCGGCTTGGTGTTCCTTGTCTTCGGGCAACAAATCCACTGCCAGGGCTTCTTCAACTTTTTGAATTTCAACCTGCGCATTTGCGAGATAGGTTTTCTCGTCAACGCGCTGGAGCATGTCAGCGGAATCGTCCGTGTCATGTTCATCGGAGATTTCACCGATGATCTGTTCCACTAGATCTTCCATCGAGACAATGCCATCGGTGCCGCCATATTCATCAACCACAATGGCCAGATGAATATGTGAGGCTTTCATTTTGATCAGCAAATCAGGTGCTGGCATGGACGGTGGTACAAACAACACTTGCCGCCTAAGGCTCGGGTGTTGGCTGACGCTTGATGACAGATCTTTTGCCGCGAGTTCAAGGCCGGTCTCGGCCGTGGCCCGGCTTTTGCGTTTTTTGCCCTTGGCCGTCATCCAGCGCAGGAAGTCTTTCACATGCACCATACCGGCAATGTCATCAAGGCTTTCACGGTAAACCGGCAGGCGCGAATGGTTAGCCTCAATGAATTGTTCAAGCAGCTCGCGCATGGTGGAGCCTTCACTCACCGCCACGATATTGACGCGTGGCACCATCAGGTCTTTCACACGCTTATCGGAAAAGCCTATTACATTGCGCATCATCGAGCGCGCATCACGCGCCAGTGCGGTTGTACCATTTTCTTCGGCATGGCTTTCAATCACTGTTTCGAGCGTTTGCTCAAGAT
>PLXI01000066.1 GCA_003151375.1 Hyphomicrobiales bacterium | reverse complement strand
TCAGGCGGCTATTTCAAGCCGGGCCGCTCTAAGGGCAAGCCTTTCACAATCGTGATTCCACCACCGAATGTGACGGGCTCACTCCACATGGGCCATGCGCTGAACAACACCATTCAGGATATTCTGTGCCGCTTTGAACGTATGCGCGGGCGCGATGTGTTGTGGCAGCCGGGCACAGATCATGCGGGCATCGCCACACAGATGGTGGTGGAGCGGTTGCTGAAAGCCGAAAATAAAACCGATCGGCGCAGCATGGGCCGCGAGGCGTTTGTGAAACGCGTGTGGGAATGGAAAGAAGAATCCGGCGNNTTCGTGCAACTCTATAAAGAGGGCCTCATCTATAAAGACCAGCGCTTGGTGAATTGGGATCCGGTTCTTGAAACCGCCATCTCTGATCTTGAAGTTGAAACGCGCGAGGTTAAGGGCGCGATGTGGTCTTTTGCCTATCCGCTGGCCGATGGGCCGGTGGACGGCATTTCTGAAATCGTAATTTCCACCACGCGGCCAGAGACGATGTTGGGCGATGGCGCTGTTGCGGTTCATCCTTCCGATGAGCGCTATAAAAAGCTGGTTGGTAAAATGGTGAGGTTGCCGATTGCAGAGCGGTTGATTCCCATCATTGCCGATGAATATCCTGATCCAGAATTTGGCACTGGTGCGGTGAAGATCACTGGCGCGCATGATGAAAACGATTTTCATGTGGCCAAGCGCAACAACATTCCGCTGATCGTGCTGATGGATAAAAAGGCGCGGATGATTTCGACGCCGGAAAATAATGTTCCGAAACACTATGACGGATTGGATCGCTACAAGGCCCGCGAGTTGGTGTTGAAGGAAATCGAAGAGCTTGGCTTCTATCGTGGCAAGGAGGACAAGGTGATTGCGCAACCGTTTGGGGATCGCTCTGGCGTTGTTATCGAGCCGATGTTGACCGAGCAGTGGTATGTCAACGCCGCCGAACTCGCCAAGCCCGCCATCGCCGCAGTTGAATCCGGCAAGACAAAATTCGTTCCAGCGAATTGGGACAAAACTTATTACGAATGGATGCGTAACATTCAGCCCTGGTGCATCTCGCGCCAGCTGTGGTGGGGCCATCAGATTCCGGCGTGGTACGGTTCGGATGGTGCAATATTTGTTGCTGAAACTAGCCATGAGGCGAAGTTCCAAGCGATCCAAAAGCAATCCGGTACGGACGCAGCACTCTACGCGAATGAGCCAGAAAGCGCGCGTGACGCTGCATTAGCACTTTTGAACTACAAGCTCACGCGAGACGAAGACGTGCTCGACACATGGTTCTCATCCGCTCTCTGGCCGTTCTCCACGCTCGGCTGGCCGGACAAGACGCCGGAATTGAAGCGCTATTATCCCACCAACACACTCGTCACCGGTTTTGACATCATCTTCTTCTGGGTCGCNNGACATCATCTTCTTCTGGGTGGCGCGGATGATGATGATGGGCATGCATTTCATGAAAGAAGTGCCCTTCGACACGGTTTACATTCATGCTCTGGTGCGCGACGAGAAGGGCGCCAAAATGTCCAAGTCCAAGGGCAATGTGATTGACCCGTTGGAACTGATCGAGGAATTTGGTGCTGATGCGTTGCGCTTTACCATGGCGGCGATGGCGGCACAAGGGCGTGACATCAAGCTTTCAAAACAGCGTGTGGAAGGCTACCGCAACTTCGCAACCAAGCTGTGGAACGCCGCGCGTTTTGCCGAGATGAACGGCGTTGCGCGCGATGAAAATTTTGATCCTCTCGCCGCGCGGGTCACTGCCAATCGTTGGATCGCAGGTGAGGCATCGCGCTGCCGCAACACCGTCACCAAGGCGATTGAAGAACACAAATATAATGAAGCGGCAGCTTCGCTTTATCAATTCGCGTGGAATGTTTATTGCGATTGGTATGTGGAATTGATCAAGCCGATTTTAACAGGCAGCGACGAAGTTGCCAAGGCCGAAACCCGCGCCTGTGCAGCTTGGGCCTTTGAGCAGATCTTGCATTTGCTGCATCCCTTCATGCCTTTCATCACCGAAGAGTTGTGGCAAAAAACTTCTGTGCGCGATCATCTGCTGATCGCTGCGCAGTGGCCTTCTTACAAAGGCTTGGGCGATGCCAAGGCCGATGCCGAAATGAATTGGGTGATCCGCTTGATTTCAGAAGTGCGCTCGGTGCGTTCAGAAATGAATGTGAATGCTGGGGCTAAAATTCCTTGTGTGCTGGTTGGGGCAGGGGCGAAGGCGCGGGCGCGCGCTAAAACCTGGGAGGCGGAGATCATGCGCCTTGCAAGGTTGAGCGCGTTGGATTTCGCCGATGCTGTTCCTGCGGCCTCCGCGCAGATCGCATTGGACGAAGCCACACTGGCGCTGCCGCTAGAGGGCATGATTGACTTTGCCGCCGAGCGCGGGCGGTTGGCCAAGGAGTTGGAGAAAGTCGCCAAGGATATGAGCGTGATCGACGGCCGCCTGAACAACGCCGCCTTCGTGGCCAAGGCCCCGCCGGAAGTGCTGGAAGAATCGCGTGAACTGCGGGCGCAGTTGGAAGCGAAGAAGGCGAAACTGATCGAGGCGGTTAAGAGGTTGGGGTGATGATATGACAATGAGGCAGGTTGGCCCAAAAGAAACTCAGTTGAACTATCCGGCCGAGGATCGCCGTCACGACGAGGTAAATTCATCTGCGACTTATCGTGCGTACATGTCAGCATCAGTCGACTATGGAAAATTGCTGATAACAAATTTGATTTTTGTGAATGCGGGAGCATTGCTAGTGTTTCCAACGCTGTTGGATAAAGTGAAAGCTGGTTCACTCAATGTCGATACCGTAACTGGCGCAGCCACGATGTTTGTTTGTGGTCTATTTTGTGCAATGGCATCTGGCTTTGTCGCCTACTTGAATTTTATGTGGCTGGGGCACCAATCGGCGCTGATTGCGAATAGGAAATCGTTCTTGGCAAAGTGCGACGAAGCGATGTTAGAACTTGGGCCGAACAAGAAAACCCTTGGAGATCTTGATAAAGGAATTCTAAAATTTGGTCGGTGGATACAACGATCATTCTATCTCAGTATTGCTGTAGGCTTACTATCCTTTATGTTTTTCGTTCTTGGCTGTTCAGTAGTTAGGGACGATGTTCTCAGTCATCACAGTAATTCAGTCATTAATTATTTCAAGCAACTAAACCTTGCGCTGCGAGTGCTTTCTGGAAGTTCCTAGGCCTAAGAATTGAACTGTGATTACAAATCGTCGGTCGACTTGCTCATACGCCATTCCGGCTTAGCGTAACTGGAGGCGCAGGGTCGGAATCCCGCTCTAGGTTTTGGCTGATATTTCCAAAGTTGGGCCCCGACTTTCGTCGGGGTAACGCAGTGGTGGTCGGGGTGACGCGCGCTCCCCGCATCCCAACCCTGCTTTAAATTCACTTGTCCGCCACATGCGCTATGCTACAGGCAGCGCCATGAAATACAGCCGGATTCTGCCGCTGGTTATTGCCACGGCGCTGTTCATGGAAAATATGGACAGTTCGATCATTGCCACTTCGCTTCCGGCCATGGCCAAGGATTTGGGCACCAGTCCGGTGGCTTTGAAGCTGGCCTTTACCACCTATCTGTTGAGCCTGACCGTATTTTTGCCGATTTCGTCTTGGATTGCCGACAAGTTTGGCGCCAAGCGGATTTTTCGCTATGCGATTGTTTTGTTCACCTTGGCTTCGTTATGTTGCGGGGCCGCACCTTCTCTGTTTTGGCTGGTCGCGGCGCGGGCCTTGCAGGGCTTAGGGGGCGCTATGATGGCACCCGTTGGCCGCATCATTCTGTTGCGCAATGTGCCGAAAGCTGAACTGGTGAATGCTATGGCTTGGCTGACATTTCCGGCCCTGGTTGGCCCTCTGGTTGGCCCGCCCGTTGGCGGCTTCATCACCACCTATTTCTCTTGGCATTGGATCTTCTGGATGCATTTGCCGATCGGTATTTTGGGTGTGATTTTAACCACCGTGCTGATGCCAAAACAGCCACCACAACAGGTGGCGCCACTTGATGTGAAAGGCTTTTTTCTTTTAGGCATCGGCCTCAGCCTCACGGTGTTTGGCTTTACCATTCTGGGGCGCGGGCTGTTTAGCTGGCCAGAAACTGTGGCGATGGTTTGCGTTGGCCTGTTCATGGTGTGGACATATGTGCGCCATGCCCATGCCGTTCCACATCCGATTTTGGATTTGAGTTTGCTGCGTTATGAAACGCTGCGCGTGTCACTTTCAGGCGGATTTTTCTTCCGCATGGCGGCGGGTGCGGTGCCGTTTCTCTTGCCACTCTTGTTGCAAATCGGATTTCACGCCACACCGTTTCAATCTGGTTTGATGACTTGTGCCACTGCGGCCGGTGCAATGAGCATGAAGTTTCTCACCGCAAGCATTTTGCGCGCCTATGGCTTTCGCCAGATGTTCCTTATCAATGGGGTAGTTGCCTGCGGTTTCATGGCGGTGTGTGCGTTGTTCACACAGGCCACACCGGCTTATGTGATTGCTTTCACGCTGCTTCTGGGCGGCTTGTCACGCAGCTTGCAGTTCACGTCGCTTAATACAGTTGCTTATGCCGATATTGCCAATGCCGATATCGCGCGGGCCAATTCGCTTTATACCGTTAACCAGCAACTCTCGATGG
>PLXI01000104.1 GCA_003151375.1 Hyphomicrobiales bacterium | reverse complement strand
GCGTGGATTATTTCACCATCCATGCTGGAGTTCGTTTGCCGTACATTCCGCTCACTGTCGATCGAGTGACGGGCATTGTCTCGCGCGGTGGAGCGATCATGGCCAAGTGGTGCCTCTATCACCACAAGGAGAGTTTCCTCTATGAACATTTCGACGAGATTTGTGATATCGCGCGGGCCTATGATGTCAGCTTCTCGTTGGGCGACGGCCTTCGTCCTGGTTCCATTGCCGATGCCAATGATGCGGCGCAATTTNNGTCGAAAAAGAAGTCGAGCTCTGCTACGAAGCCCCGTTCTATACGCTCGGCCCGCTGGTCACCGATATCGCTCCTGGCTACGACCACATAACCAGCGCCATCGGCGCGGCCATGATCGGATGGTACGGCGCGGCGATGCTGTGTTACGTCACGCCGAAAGAGCACCTGGGCCTGCCGGATCGCAATGATGTCAAAACTGGCGTCATCACTTACAAGATTGCGGCCCATGCCGCCGATCTGGCCAAGGGCCATCCCGGTGCGAGGCTGCGCGACGATGCCTTGTCCCGCGCCCGTTTTGAATTCCGTTGGGAGGATCAATTCAATTTGTCGCTTGACCCGGAAACGGCGCGCAGTTTCCATGACCAGACCTTGCCCAAGGAAGCCCACAAGCTGGCGCATTTCTGTTCGATGTGCGGGCCTAAGTTTTGTTCGATGAAGATTTCGCAAGACATTCGTGCCGAAGCGCAGAAGGAAGGCCTTGCCGAAATGTCCCGCAAATATCAGGCGGGTGGTGATCTTTATGTGGCAGCCGCCAAATGAAGGTTACTGTCATCAGTGCTGGTGCTGCAGGTCTAACCTGCGCACTGGTCGCCATGATGGCGTTGTGTGTTTGGGCTGTGTCATCAAAGGACAGGGCGCATTTCGAATTCATCAGCTTGGGGGCCACTATGGGCTTGATGCAGGCTACGTTGCAAACGGAAGTACCGATCACTTTTGGTATCATCACCACCTACACGGATGAACAGGCCATCGCCCGCAGCAGTGATGATGGCCACAACAAGGGTCGCGAAGCAGCAGTGGCTTGTGTGGAATCGATGGAAGCCTTGGCTACCATCAAAGCGCCAGTCTAGACCGCTTTGGAAATGTGAATGTCCAGCGCCACATCTAGCACGGGCGCTGAATGTGTGAGCGCACCGCTCGAAATAATATCGACGCCGGTTTCGGCAATGTCTTTGACAGTGGCCAAGGTCACGTTGCCGGAGGCTTCGCAGAGCATTTTTCCTCCCACCATTTTTACTGCTTCGCGTAATTGGGTCAGACTCATGTTGTCAAGCAATACGACATCGGCCCCTTCGGAGATCACCTCTTGAAGTTGGACCAGAGTATCAACCTCGATTTCGATTTTCACGAGATGGCCGACGTTGGCCTTGGCGGCGCGAAGGGCGGCAACCACACCTCCGGCGACCGCGATGTGATTGTCCTTGATCAGCACGGCATCATCCAATCCAAAGCGATGGTTCATGCCACCGCCGCAGCGCACGGCATATTTTTCAAAGGCGCGAAGGCCCGGTGTGGTTTTGCGTGTGTCGGCGATTTTGGCTTTGGTGTGGGCAATGGCACTGGTGAATTTTGCGGTGAGCGAGGCAATGCCGGAAAGCCGCCCCAGATAATTTAGCGCCACGCGTTCAGCTGATAGCAACCCGCGCGCCGGACCTGAAATGCGGGCGATTTCAACACCTGCTGCAACAGCTTGGCCATCACCTACCAACACTTCAAGTTTTAATGCCCGATCAATCAGTTGAAATGCTACATGCGCAAATTCCATTCCAGCGATCACGCCTACTTGGCGTGAGGCAATCACCGCCGTGGCCATGGCGCTCGCAGGAATTATCGCTTGGCTGGTGATGTCTCCGGCGCGACCAAGATCTTCCATCAGCGCAGCGCGCACTGCTGCCTCAATGAGTAGCGGGTTTAACATAAGGCCTCCTCGGAGATTTTTTGAGCTTCAGCTAAAGTCAAATGCGAGCGCTGTGCGAGTCCTGGAACGGGCAAGGGATAATCAGTGCGGAAATGCCCGCCGCGACTCTCATGCCGCGCCAAGGCTGCCGCTGCGATCATCAAGCAAGACGTGGCCATGTTTTGCAGGCTTAGGGTTTTGGCGTTTTTCTGAACATACGCGATTTTCTTCAGTGATGAAACCAAACCCTCACGATTGCGCATCACGCCCACATGCTGCGCCATCGTATGACGAAGTTCGGCCTCTAAACCTTCAACTTCCTTATTCGGCTCGGCATCACGCATCAGTTTGCCAGGCCGAACTTGAGCAAACTCTAATGCACTTATATCTTCTCCTATCCGAGCCGCAAACACGATGGCCTCCAGCAATGAGTTTGAAGCCAAGCGATTAGCGCCATGCACACCAGTTGAGGCCACTTCACCTGCCGCCCATAGTCCCGGCAAACTGGTGCGGCCCATCCCATCAGTCGCTATGCCGCCCATGTGATAATGCTCGGCTGGAATAATCGGGATGAGATCGGTGGCGGGATCAATTCCGGCACTTATGCAAATTGCGTAAACAGTTGGGAATTTATCCTTAAAGGCGGCCCCAATTGCGTCACGGCAATCGAGATAGGCTTTGTGCCCAGCCTGAATTTCCGCGAACACTGCGCGGGCCACAATATCGCGTGAAGCCAATTCTGCATCTGGATGGATGGGCAACATGAACCGAATGCCCGCACCATTCAGCAGCGTTGCGCCCTCACCACGCAAGGCTTCGGTGGCCAGCGGAGCAGGGTCTCTGCCCACATCTATCGCTGTTGGGTGAAACTGCACAAACTCGGCATCCGCGATCACTGCTCCGGCTCGGGCGGCGATGGCTAAGCCAAGCCCACGTGACTCAACGGGGTTGGTGGTCACTTCAAACAAGTGCCCGATACCGCCCGTGGCCAGCACAATGGCACTAGCTGAATAGGTAATCAGTGCTCCCTCTTTATTTTCAACGAGAATGCCAGTGACGCGACCATCAACACACACCAGTTCCTGTGCGGTGAGGCCAGAAGCTACCTCAATTGATGGCGCGGCGGTGACCGCGTTGTGAAGCGCCTCCATAATCGCTTTGCCTGCCATATCGCCTTTCACGCGCACGATGCGGCGCTCTGAATGCGCAGCCTCACGCGATTGAACCAATTTTCCTTCAAGGTCACGGTCGAAGGGCACGCCATAGGATAGAAGATCATGGATGCGAGCACGGGCTTCCTGGGCCATGGATAAAACTTGTGCTTCGTCAGAAATGCCAGCACCGGCCACTACCGTATCATGTGTATGTTTTTCAGGCGTATCACCATCTGATAAGGCTGCAGCGATGCCACCTTGCGCCCAAACCGAGGATGCGCCGGAGCCTATGGGAGCAGTTGATAAAATGGTGACAGGGTGCGGTGCGAGTTTTAGTGCGCAGAACAATCCAGCCAATCCGCCGCCAACAATTAGAATGGGCGCTACCACTATTTCAGATCAATCATGCGCTGCACCGATGCGCGCGCCCGCACTGCCAGGCCCGCATCAATCTTCACTTCTTCGGTCAGGTTCTGGAGCGAATTCAAAATCGCGGGCAACGTGATGCGGCGCATATGCGGACAAAAATTGCAGGGGCGGATAAAATCCACGTCAGGCGTTTCAGCCGCCACATTGTCGGACATGGTGCATTCGGTCACCATCAGGACCCGCTTGGGTTTGCGCTCTTTCACATATTTAATCATCGCGGCGGTGGAGCCGGAAAAATCACATTCGGCAATAACTTCGGGCGGGCATTCCGGATGGCCGATGATTTCAAGGCCGGGATGGGCCGCGCGGTATTCGCGGATTTCCGCTGCCGTGAAACGCTCGTGTACTTCACAGGCGCCTTCCCATGAAATGATTTTGACTTTGGTTTGCGCTGCCACATTGGCCGCCAGATATTGATCAGGCAGAAAGATCACTTCCGGCGCACCCAGGCTTTCCACCACCTGCACGGCGTTGGAAGAGGTGCAGCAAATATCAACTTCGGCTTTCACGTCAGCAGAAGTGTTCACATAGGCCACGACGGGTATTCCGGGGTGCTTGGCGCGAAGGTTGCGCACATCAGCGCCAGTGATTGATTCAGCCAGCGAACAGCCCGCGCGCGAATCCGGGATCAAAACCATTTTGTCGGGGCACAGCAGCTTGGAAGTCTCCGCCATGAAATGCACGCCGCCCTGTACGATGATCGAGGCCTCAGTCAGCGCCGCCTGCTTGGCGAGATAAAGACTGTCGCCCACCACATCGGCAACACCGTGATAAATTTCCGGCACCTGATAGTTGTGGGCCAAAATGACGGCGTTGCGTTCGCGCTTGAGGATATTGATCGCGTGGACATAGGGCGCATGCATCATCCACTCGGCTTCGGGTACGACGCGCTTCATGCGTTCGTAAATATGGGCGGTTTCTCTGCCAATGGCGGGCGACCATATGAGGGATGCAATTCCCACTTCGTCAGTCGCGGCATCTAAAGTTGTGGACACGCGTCGTGTTCCCCCTGTTGCCCTATCAAGATTAGTTCTGGCCTCTTAAGCGCCATGGATTGATGTTGGCAAGCATATCCGTTCAAGACAGACGGTGATGGCACTAAAGGGCTTTCAGTTTCCCAGCCTGATGTCTTCCCACTTGAGTCAATCATGAAGGAAATGATGGTGCCTTTGATCTTCGCGGCCTAGGAGGTGGGACATCGATGCGCGGGTGCTCCATGTGACCACTACTCGCGCTTAGTATTGGTTGTGCGAAATTTGCCCTTTACAAATCTGTGCAAGCACCGTGCAAGCAAATCGCGTTCTGTTCCGTCCTTGTTCGTTCTCGAGCGTCCTTGTGCAAGCTCGTAAGTCTCTGAAAGTCCACGAATTGCGTCCATTATTGTCCGTTGACATGGTAAGGGTCACAGGTTCGATCCCTGTACCACCCACCATTCAGTTCTCCCACAACCTCATTTTCCTACTCGCTGGGCAAAATGGCCCGATTTGGCGGGCCATCTCATCGCTTGATTTGTCCAATTCAATCTCAGATTGGTAATCGGAGCACGTCTTCTGCACCCAATAGGAGGAAGTCTCATGGCGGGACAGAAATTTTCTAGGAATCGATTTGCCGCCAACTAGAGACGGGTTTGTCAGGTGACTGAGATTGGTTCGCAAGCAGACTCAGAGAGCTGTCCTTGCGTGACTCAAGGCTGAGTTTTTGAGGGTCCCAGACGGTTTGAATGCGCGTGGGTTGGAATGAACGATAATGCCACAGGTGGATGGGCGGCCTGGGACGCTAGCGGCGACTGCTACAGTGCAGTGCTTTGGTCGTCTTGCTAGATCTTCGTCACGTCAGTTCCAAATCTTGCCGCTGCTCTTGCCAGTCGAACGGGAGGTCGGTCATCTGCGAGACGGTGAGGTTCCGTGGCAGTCGGCCTTCAATTGTCGCTTCAATAATGTCCGGGGCCAGCAAGGCTAGGGATACTGTTGACCTCACCGACTTCTCAGAAAGTTGATTGTCGACAGCAATCGATTGGATGTTCGCGCTTTTGCTATTCAGGAGGCTTTCAAGCCAGATCCGTCCCTGGGCAATTCCCTTGAGGAGTCTTGAGCGCGTCTCACTTCTCATCGGTCTTGGTATGATAGGGCTGTTGGCCTCACCAATCAGTTGTCGCCTTCGACGCTTGGGTGGCTTCGACCAGGGGATCAATATCTCAGTGGACAGGGGCGTTTGTGATTGGCCTTCAGCAGTGAGAGCCGACTGTGCATTTTTCCAGACGATTTTTAAATGGTCTTGCAGAACATTGACGCTCTCAATGCGCTTAACACTATCGGTCAAGCTCTCGGTATCATCGCGTACTGCTGGTTGATCGCTGAGCTTTATTTGAATGGCATCCAGCACCGCCTGTTCAATATCCAGAGCTGGCACCCGGCTGACTACACCCGCTCTTTCTTTTTGTCCCTCGTTCAAGACCCAAGATTGATAGTAACGGTAGGAGTCTTGCCAATATCGACTTGGGCAAATGTTCAGGCAATCTTTCGCTGAGATGTCGTCGCCAGAGTTTTTCGAGTTCAAGAGCGGGCAAGTCCCCTAGATTGAAACCTCCAAGTTCTGGGATGGCGCCACTCATTGAGTGCCTCCCTCAATCCGGTAGCGCCTGTCTTTATCTCGTTCCTTTGTGTTCTTGATCTCGAACCCATGCTTTTTCTTCAACGTGCCAGACATGAACCCATGAACGCTGTGCCGTTTCTGAATTGACTGCCGCGCAGTAAACCCATGAAAGACATGGAGTCAGACTAGGTGGCGGCCACGGTTCGTAGAATCGGCAAATCGAAATACGCACATTTACAATGCCTCTCCTGTTCATGCCTTCAAACTTCATTTGGCATGCGTTGGTGATTAAGTGCGTTGCCTAGAGGTCGCTGCCACGGCAGAATGCGCCAATAGGCGAACAAGAAAAAATAGCTGAGCACAAGCGAAAAACCCGCTCCTATCATGCTGAGAACAATTCCAGTGAGTGTACCCTGCCGCGCAACCACTAAAAACACCAGAATTAGCACTAGAGTATATCCCAGCAAGATGCTCAAGTTCTCATTGTCCCAATGCAGAAGATAGAGCCAGAAAATGCCGCCCTGGTGAATGCAAACAAAGATCAGGGGATAAACACTCAGCAGCCGCAACGCGGTAACGGCCTCAGAAGGAGCAGAACCTAGGAGGAGAGCCAATACCTCTGGCGCAAAGATAAAAAGGCCCACGCCAGCGCAAACTGCTGCCAGCATCGCAATACCAAGTCCCGCGATGTGAATGCGAACGGCCTGCCTTCGGTCCTTACGCGAGTTCTGCAAAACCATAGGGGTCAATCCCATTTGCAATGGGTAAAGGATCAGTTGGCCTAGCGTGCGCGATATCCGTTCGCTGACGCCAAACCATCCGACCATCTGCGGAGATACATACAGCCCTAGAATAAGCACGCCGAGCTGGCTCGAAGACTGGAACACATTACGTGCGAGAAAAACCCTTGCGCTACTTAATAGCTCACGTCGTGCAAGACGCCAATTGGGTTTTTGCAAAACAACCCAGCGCCGCAACAACGACAACGAAACAATGACGGATAGAACGCTGAACCCTGAAGGGATGACAAAGGCCAGCCAGATATCATTTGGCCCATGCACCAAGGCAACAATAGCGGCGAACGAAGCAAGATATTGAAGGAAGGACAACACCAGAAACGGGCGCGATTCTTGCAATCCATAAAATGCAAATCGGAAATCGAAAGCATAAAGCAGGCCATAACAGGCGGCCGCCCAATAAAGCGGCGTACTTGGCGCAACCCACCACAGCCAGGGGCTTGCAGTAACACAAACCAGAAATAGGCATGCAATAATAAATGCGCGGGCTACCGCAATCGTTGCAATAATCGTTCCCAACTCGCGCTCATTTCGGCTTGCAAGCGCAACTTGTCTTACCCCCGTATAGTTGAAGCCCCATTCAACAATCTGGGCGAGGAGGTAAGAGAATGAAGATGCGAGGACATAGTGCCCAAATTGCTCAGGGCCCAACGCGCGCGTCAAAAAAGGTAGTAGCAGGATCGGAAATATTCGGTTGGCAACAACCGAAACAAACAACGACGCAATGTTGACTAGTGATTTTCTCATCAAAGAGCTCTTGTGTCTTCGGCCTGGTACCAACACTGCGCCGAAAAATATGGCTTATACATGGTGAGCCCGTCTCAGATGCCGTCCTTATTGTGGCCCATTTCTGTCATTATCCAAATGGCGGTGGTCGGCGGAATTTTCTTGACCGGAACAGGTGGTCGCATGGAGTCCAGCCAAGCCAGGTGGTTCGCGCCGCTCAGCCTTATTGCTGCAATTGTTCAGATTGTGCCAGCATATCCGCAGGAGAGGTGGCAGTTTGCAGCACCAGCCGCGTTTGAATGGATGACGCCCGCTATGGTCCAAACCCTGGAACAAGCACCGCAGCCCCATGTCATATTCAGTGACAAACTCACACTGGAAACATTGAAGTCCTCGGGAGTAAATTCGGTCTCTGGATTCTGTATTCAAGGCTCCCGAGTTGCCATTGCCAGCGAAAACGTCGAAAACGATGTTTTCGTGCCTTGCCTTAGCGGTCAATATAAAGTGGATCTGCCATCTGAAGCTGCGAGAGACGACGATATAACTGCCAGCCAAGTTACATCGACGGGCGACATTGCAGTTGCGCAGGCGCGCCCCAAGAATGATCAAGACGGACCCAAGCATAATTTGTCGGATTTGACGGATATTTCTACACAAGCCAACGGATTTTTCAATCTTCCAGCCAAAAGATTCATAGGTGTAGACGTCACCTTGAACGCCCGACCTGAGAAAAATACCGAGCCCACCATCATTGATGGCGGTGGCACAGCCGAGTTCGTAGGAGCCACGCATATCACAATACAACGTCCAGATGTTACTCTGCGCGGGTTTGTGTTTTCTGGCGACGTCACGATAACCATAGCCGCGCCGCGTGTCCGCATCACACAATCAGTTTTCAACGGTTGCGGTGTACAAGGCAAGCCGAAGGCAGAATGCATTTTGGTGATGGCTGAAGACACAGAAATTGACTTCAATCATTTCAGCGAGTCAAATTCAGTGACCGTCAAAGTTCGGGCCGGAACTGCCGATGCCGCAATCCAGCCGCTTCGAACCTACATTCATCACAATGAGTTTTTCAATATCGAAAGGCATTCCGGAAATGGCCAAGAACCAATTCAAGTCGCCGGGCCGGAGGGAGGAGCTTCAGACATTGATCTGCACACCCGGATTGAGCACAATATTTTTTATGCGACCAACGGTGATGTGGAAGCAGTATCCGCGAAAGTTCCTGGTATTCGAATTCGGAGCAATGCGTTCTTTGACATGGATGCGGCGCCAAATCTCCGGGGGGCTGACGCAGACGAAATCTCGGGAAATGTGCTGGTTCACACAAGGCCCATTCGGATCGCAGGAAAAAATCATCACGTTACGGGAAACATTATCCTGTGCCCAAAGGACAACGGTATTGCGCTCAGCCATGGTTCAGCAGGTTACGCTGTAGCCAAGGACAATTCCATCACGGGCAACTTGGTGATCGCACAAAAATCGGCGATTTCCTTTTTCACATTCGAGCCACCGCCCATTGAGTTGGCCCAGAACAATACAATAACGGGAAATATACTCGTCACACCCGAACGCTACGACGCGGTGGCAGCAGTGAACTTCTCGCCAAATACAATCAAAGACAATCTATCCATTCACGACGAAAGAAAATGCCGCTGAGGCGCATCACGGGGCAACTCTGACGACTGTTGTGGCAGTGTTGTTGGTGATTCCGACGCCGGTCCCCACAAGTCCAAGAAACTTAGAAAGTTCTGTGCTGGGTGAATTTGCGACGTAGATGACATCTTTGTTATGAACCATGAAGCTTTGCATTGCCAGCAAGCCGCTCGGTTGCTTCACGTTGAGCCTATAAACGACAGGCACGGGCTTGCCCCCTGAATCTACACGCGCTGGCAGCACACCATAGCTTCGCGGGTCTTCATAGCGAAAAACAAAGATTCCGGCAGGATCGGCGCGTCGGTCATCAAGGCCGCCGGATTTTCCAAGCGCTTCGGCAAGGCTCAGTTGAGAGCTGCCGAAGGGAACTTCAGCATTGGTTGTTGACGCTCCAAGAACGATGAATTTCTGCGGATCCTGGGAAACAAAGATCTGATCCCGTGGTTCGACGACAATATTCTCGGAAGGCGCGTTTACGAGATCTTGGAGGTTCATTGTCTCAGATCTGTCTTTCCGGATTAGTTTAACTGTGGTGTCATAATCGGCACCGCGTTGCCCTCCCGCGACGCCCAGTGCGTCAAGCACTCTCTCATTGCCAGTTGTCAATGGCATGCGTCCGCCCTTCCAGACATCACCAGTCACGGTCGCCACCCGGCTATCATTCGAAATGATGCTCACCACCGCTTGTGGTTCGATGGCGCGTTTGGCCAGACGTGTCTGAATTGTGTCTTGGATCTGTTGCGGCGTGCGCCCGGCAGCCCTGATTGCACCGGCATAAGGAACAGTAATCGTGCCGAGACGATCAACAACTTGGGGCGGAAGATTAAGCCTCGGCGCGCCACTGGTCGTTGTGTCGGTCTGCGGAGAAAACAGCCCACCTGTTGAGGCTTCGAAGATGGTCACTGAAAGCGTGTCGCCAACACCAACACCATGTACGCCGGACCGAGCGAGTTGCGAGAAATGCCCTCGCCGGGAAGCATCATCATAGCGCGAGAGCCGTGACGCAATTTCCGGCGTGATATCAATGACGGTATAATTTGGGATCACCCTGTGAGAGGAAGACGAACCATCAATGATGTCGGCACTTGTTGGGCCTCCTGCGGGCAATCCGGAACAACCCGAAAGTGCAAAGGCAACAACAATATAAAAATTACTCATACGCAAAATCATAAACTCACTCCTTCACACACGAATTGTAATCGGTCGGGCCAACCTTGGCTTTAATTCAACTATGACGGACGGGCTTGAATTGATGCATGCGGTAACTTGGCTTTGAGGTTGTTGATATGCGATTCAATCTCCTTGAACCCGGAGATCATACGATCAAGCGACATGTGCTGCGCCACGTAATCTCGAATTTGTTTGTCATGCCCAGCCCGCAGATTCGGTGTCATCTGAAACAGTGACACAAGTTTTTCGGCAAAGGCTTCGGGACTGGAAGTCTCAACTTGATAACCGGTGATTCCTTCGTGCAAATGTATGATCTCGCTGCCATGGCGTGGGCCGGTCTTTCCGCGCTTGCCACAGATGACTGGCAGCCCATATCCAAGCGCGTGATTAATTGCCAAACCCACGCGCCCGGTCAACACAAAGGCGTCAGCACGCTTCATATGTGGCGCTAGTAAATTCTCATCATATATCGCGCCAATAAGATGAATGCGCCGTCCTAATTCTCCTGCGCTGGCAGATTTGATTGTTTCCAATTCAGGGCCTTCGCCAACAATGGTCAGTTGGGCCGATGGAAAAGAATTCAGGAGGATCAGGAATGCCCTGACCAATTTGACATATTCTTTTGCGGGCGTCAGACGACTGACGGCAATGAGTTCCGGATAACCCCGCCCCGGCAAGGCAATCGCTTCAGCTTCCGCCGAACGAATGCCGTTCATATCGATAGAGTTTTGTGCAACGAAAACTGGTTTGCCCCGTAGTCGCGGTAGCAGAAAATCTCTCCCGTCTGCACCGTAGGTCAGGCAGCCGTCGGCAAATCGATAAATGGTAGGATAGATCCATTGCCTGCTGCCAGGCCTTGATGGTTCGTCAGTGGCGCTTGGATTGTATCCAATTGTCCAAAAAAACAATTTGGGACTGCCGAAGAATTCGCGTCTCAATACGAGTTCCCAAGTGGACGTCAGATGCAGCGCACCCTCGGCGATAACGGCGTCTGGTTTCAAATCAGCGAGGATTTTTGAAATCGGAACGCGAATGATTCCGCCCGGTCCACGGCGAAAGTTGTATCCATGCAAAAATGGCGCGTCATGTTCGACGGGAATGCCATCGGCAGAGAGATTCTTTCCAAAAGCGACCGTCCAACCAAATTCTTCCCAGAGCCGCCTGAACAACGGCATGCGATAGGGTGGAACGACGCGCTGCAGGATTACCACATTCGCCATGCTCAATACGCGCTCATGTGGAGGCTCTGCTTTCTTGGACGGGGGCAGCAACTGCTTGGTCAGTGGTGCTCCTCCGTCTGAAGGGCCAAAACCGACGGGAGCCCTGGGGAGCATTGCACATCATGAAACCAGATATTTGCGACTTCAGTTCCACTGCTTCAATGGCTTGCATAACGTCCACCGCTTGTGTCTTGCCCCATTTGACAACATAGATGAATGAATCGACTTCTGGCGCAAGCGCCACGGCATCAAGAGTTTCAGCAAGTGGAGCAAGGTCAAAGATCACAACGTCATAATGCGACTTGAGGGTTGCAACGAGCTCCACCAAATCCACACTCGCTATCCAATCTGCGCTTCCATTTTCAGCGATGTAGTCCCTTGCCGACATAAAATGGGCGCCATGGGCGGCGCGACCAAGATTGAATATTTGGGGGGCCCTAGCCGTCGCGGTTGGTGCTTGCGGGTTAGGGCTCAATAAAGCTGCGGTCAACTCCGGATGAGTAAGGTCAAAATCAACCAGCAGTGTGCGCAAGCCGGATGCAGCATTTGATACGGCAAGGCTTGCTGCAACAGTTGAGCGTCCATCGCCACGGCTTGTCGAGATTATGCCAACGACAAAGCACTCTTGAGCATTCTTTTGTTGCGTAAGGAATAACTTGAGAGATCGCGCTGGCCGCGCAAAGTCGGCCGACCAGAATGCATCGGTGGCGGCCAGATTGCGCCCACCTTTCTGCATTGGAAATTCTGCAATCAGTCGCGCGCCAAGCTCACGTTCAACGTCCTTGAAGCCATACATCGCTGTATCGCGATAGGCTTTGGCCAAGGCCACAAGTCCACCTGCAAGAAATCCAACAACCATCGCTGCGGCCAGCGATAGCAGGGACTTCGGCCAGGTCTTTTGTAAGACGGGCACAGCTTCGCTGATAATTCGATAGGCACTCACTGGGAACGTCTGCTTCTGGACCGCCTGTTGCAGTTGGTCTAGTGACGATTGATAGATGGCGCGATATGCGTCTGCCTCGCGCTGCAAATCACGTAGCTGAACCTGTGCGCTGCTCGACTCATTGGATGTTCCCACGGCTTCCCTGAGACGCTTATCAAGTTCAGAAACTTTCTCATTCGCGACAGCTACGTCATTCTTCAGAGAACTCGCAATGTTATCGAGCTCTTGGGAAATGTTTACGCTGAGATTTTTATTTTCTGCCCGCAGCTTCAAAACGCTTTCATGTTGTTCTCCGTTTGCTTTCACTAGTTCGCTGATGCGAAGATCATTATTTATGATATCCTGCTGTAGTTTCGAAACGATGCTTCCCACGGGCAGGTCGGTAAGCACTGCCATTCGATCTGGCGAACCCGACGCAATGGCTGCTGAGAGCCTGTCATATTTGGCTTGCGCTTCAGCCAGCTGAGATCGGGTTTGAGTGAGTTGTGAAGAAATTTCGGTGACCTGTTGATCGGTCATCAATCCTTTGTCTGTGCTGACAATGTTATTCCTCGCACGAAAGTCCTGCACGGCCGAGTCTGCGGCGACAGTCATGCTGCGCAGCTCTTTCATTCTGCCTTGCAGCCAAGAACTCGCAGACCCTGCCGCTTGCCCGCGCGCTTCAAGTGTATCTTTCAAAAATGATTCAGCTATTGCGTTTGCAAGCTTAGCGGATTTCTGAGGTGACGTAGTCGAAACAGATATCGTCAACGCATAAGTAAATCCGACGCGTTTAATGGTGATGGCGCGCTGAAGATTGTCAATGGTGATGTTAAGTGTTTCATCTTCACCCCCCTGAGGTGTGGGCGAAAGTTGCAATAAGGCAAGAACGAACCGCAGTGGATTAAAGGCTGAAGTAGTGAATTCCGGATCGGCCAATAAATTCTCTGAAATTACCACGCGCTTGAGAACTTTTCCGGACGAGAGAACTTCTACCTGGCTATCCACGTAAGCAGTATCGACTGTCTCGGTGGTGTCACTGGTCGTTGGGGTCTGGTTAAGGACCAGCGGCTGCTGCGGTTCAATTAGCAACTCGGAGCTGGAGGTATAATAGGGTTGTGCTGTCAGACAATAAATCAGCGTGCCGACAATGCATAGAATCGGTGTCCCCAAGATGTAGTGCTTCTGCCTCCACATCTTACTTGCAACACTCTTGAAATCAATCGGTCGAAGCAGGTCCTGAATTGCAACGTCTGAGCGATTCGCTCTCTCAAGATTCAGGCCCTTCAGCATGGCTTCATTCACTTTCAATGAGGTGGGTTGATCTAGGACGTGCGTTTGAAGTTGTCACAGATATTGCTACAAGCTCCGCTTGTGAATGAAGCTGTATTCGCGCCCCGTTTCGGAGACATGGAACAGATTGTATCCAGCATTCAAAAGAATGCTCACGGACTGCAGGGTCTGTTCTTCTGTGAAGCCATACATGCGGTGATGAAACTCGACGGCAATGACATCCGGGGTGATTTGGCCGTCAAGCATGTCTTCGAGAGCTGCATACTCGAATCCTTCGATATCCAGTTTGAGAAGGTTCAATCTTTCGTGTCCCAGTTCAGACATGATTGTCTTCAGTCGGCGAACCGGAAGCGAAATCATCGGCTGGTTGCCGCTCGCCCGCGAATATGAAACATGATCATTATTCTTGGGTTGCTGAAAAGGTAAATTTGCGTCTTTCTCACCCAGTCCAAGTGCATGAAAATGAAATTTCGAATTAAAGTGTTGCTGCGCAACCCAATTCACTGCTCGGGGCGTAGGATCAAACGCTTCGACGGAACAACCAGCTCGCTCGATGAGGGCCAAATCAAAACTGACATCAGTCCCGACGCCGAATGAATAGACGATAAGGTTCGCACCAGACATTGCTTCTGGGATGGTATGCTGGCCATAAGTGGAACCTAGCGAAATGGATGGGATATTGGTGTCTGGCCGATGAAGTATACGCCCCCGCGCATCTCTCAAAAACGAGGCAACCCTTGGGAATGCCTTTAGAGCTTGCATCATCGCACCGCCTCCATCAGCTTGCGCAACGACACTCAGCGCACACACAATTATGCACTCTAGTAAGTCTGCTCGCACAATTTAGCTGCCGGCCCACCACAAGCCTGTCGTGAAGTTGTGGCAATTTCATGACGCGGCTCATGAATAGATATCTGAAATAAATAATGATCAGTGTACGGAATAAAAAATAAAACGACTAAGCAACAGTTTAATTCAAAATGTGTCATGCGCAGAGGACGCATGGCTGCAGAAAAAATTCCGAATCGTGATTCAAACACTTGCCATCTTCTGAAATTTCGCCTACCTCGCAATGGACGGCGATACGCAACTCGACAATTGGATTGGGATTCATGCGGATCGTTACTGTGTTTGGTACTCGGCCGNNAAATGGCCCCTGTGATCAGGGCGCTGCGCACGTCGAATGACATCGAATCGATTGTATGTTCAACCGGTCAACATCGAGAAATGCTTCTCCCTCTGCTCGCCCTCTTCGACATTGAACCTGCCCATGATCTGGATGTCCTTGTACCGGGGCAGAATCTAAACTCTCTATTTGCACGAACGCTAACGCGCGTTGGGGACCTGCTCGAGGAAACGAAGCCAGATCGAATTCTGGTGCACGGTGACACCACAACGGCGAGCGCGTCCGCATTGGCGGCATTTCATCAGGGGATTCCGGTTTCACATGTTGAAGCTGGACTGCGGACTCGAAACATGCATGAGCCATGGCCTGAAGAATTGAACCGTCGCGTGGTTGACTTGGTGTCGGATCAACTTTTTGCGCCAACCGAAAAGGCTCGTTGCAATCTCGTTGAGGAGCACTTGGGTTCTGGTTTGATCTATGTGACGGGCAACACCGTCATCGATGCGTTGTTGCAAATTCGCGATAGACTGAGGGACGATGCGGATTTCGCAAAGATGATTGCCAGCCAGTTTCCTGAACTTGATGCGACAAAGAAATTGATCTTGGTGACAGGGCACCGCCGCGAAAATTTTGGCCAGGGTTTCAAAGAGATGACTTTGGCGTTGCGCGATATCGCGGAACATCCGGATGTCCAGATTATTTATCCCGTGCATTTGAATCCAAACGTCCAAAAGCCCGTGTACGAGACACTCGCCCACCTTCCCAATGTTTTTTTGCGCCCACCGTTGAACTATCCCTCATTTGTGTACCTAATGAATTGCGCCACGTTGCTGATCAGCGACTCAGGTGGAGTGCAAGAAGAAGCTCCGTCTCTCGGAAAATTGGTTCTTGTGACTCGTAACGTGACTGAGAGACCGGAGGCCTTGGAGGCAGGAACGGTTGAACTTGTGGGGACCGAGCGAGCACGGATCGTCGGGCGGTGTTTCTTCTATCTCAAAAATCCGGATGCCCTGGCGAAAATTGCGACAATCAAAAATCCATACGGTGATGGAAAAGCTGCACAAAGAATTTTGAAGGAGATTGTAAGATGAAGCTTCGAATTGCAACTGTCTCACCTCTTGTATCATTTGAAATAAAGAAAATGTGCGTCATTGGGTTGGGCTATGTCGGCCTACCCACAGCTTGCATGTTTGCCAAGGCCGGCCTTGAGGTTGTCGGCGTCGATGTGGACGAACTCATCGTGGACAAAGTAAATCGAGGCGAAGTGCCAATTGTTGAACCGGGCTTGGCGGAGCTTTTACGCGACATGGCGGGATCTGGACGATTGCGCGCAGTCACAAAGACCGAGCCTGCAGATGCCTTCTTCATTGCGGTGCCAACACCTTTTCAACATGATGGAACTCATGCGCCGGACGTAAGCTACATCGAAAGCGCCATTCGCAGTATTGCAAAGGTCGTTGTTACGGGAAACTTAGTCGTGCTCGAATCCACTTCTCCAGTGGGGACCACGCGTCACATCATAGAGGTACTGCGTTCCATTCGTCCCGATCTGCGTATGCCGGGTAGCGACGGCACAGAGGGCGATATCGATTTTGCCTATTCTCCGGAACGCGTTATTCCAGGCAGCACGACAGAAGAGATCGTGCGCAATGATCGCGTGATTGGTGGCGTTTCAGCCCGCTCTGCGGAGCGGGCACTGGCGCTCTACAAACAATTCGTCACCGGCAAATGTCATGTAACCGACGACAAGACCGCCGAAATGGTAAAGCTTGCTGAAAATGCTTATCGCGATGTGAACATCGCCTATGCCAACGAGCTTTCGGTCTTGTGTGACCGTTTCGGCATTGATGTCTGGGAATTGATTGAGTTGGCGAACCGCCATCCGCGCGTGTCGATCTTGTCCCCGGGGCCGGGTGTGGGAGGGCATTGCATCTCAGTTGATCCTTGGTTCCTCGTCGCTGGCGCGCCAGACATCGCTCGTCTGGTTCGTACCGTCCGCGAAGTGAATGATTTCAAACCTCACTATGTTTATCGCAAAGTCGAAGAGGCCATGGAAGTCCACCCGCATGCCCATTTGGCATGCCTGGGCCTGAGCTATAAACCAGACATTGATGATTTCAGGGAAAGCCCAGCACTTGAGATCGCGCTGCGCCTCAACGCAAAGTGGCCAGGCCGGGTAGTGGTTGTGGATCCTAACGGTGCTGTCTTGCAGGAGCGTGAAGAGCGCGCTGGTGCGCTGACCTTCCTTGATTATGGCGCAGCACTTCAAAGATGCGGTGTGATCGTTGGATTGGTTCCCCATCGCAGCTTTCGCGAGCGGGAGACACCTGAGGGAAAGGTGCTTCTGGACATCGCTGGCATCTGGGCTAAGGAGGCAGGTGCCCACGCCATTATTGAGCCACCAGTTGGCGCAAAATTGTGGACCGCGGCCTGAAACTTACAACGCCGGATGGTTCCGAACGACGGAGGCTGTTGCTGGTTGTGCAGTTACCTCCGCCAGTGCACGGGGCATCAGTGGTGAATCAGCAGGTCGTCAATTCGGCAGAACTGCGAAAGTTTTTTACCTGCACCGTGGTGCGCCTAGATGCGACCCTAGACCTTGCGGAAATTCGAAAGTTTTCGTTCCTCAAAGTCTTCCGTAGCTTGCGAACATTTTGGCGTGTGGCTTGGGTATTGTCAAAAGACAAGCCAGATCTTGTATACCTTACAATGGCTCCAAAAGGCTTGGCTTTCTACCGAGATGCCGTGCTTGTTTTCATGTTCCGGTGGGTGCGCGTCCGGCATATTTTGCACTTTCATGGTCGCGGGCTTGCTCAAATGCAACGAAGCAGTTTAGCGTCTGGCTTTGCGCGGGCGGTTTTAAAAAGAGCAACGATCATTCATCTTTCACCATCACTGATGGCCGACATTGCTCCTTTCGTCCACTGCAGCCAAGTTCGCTTCGTCGCCAACGGCGTGCCCGACATCGCGGCTAAGCTTCAGCATGAATTGCATGGGGATCACAGGTCCGCGACAATCCTTTTCCTTGGCACAATGCTGGAAAGCAAAGGTGCGCTGGTTCTCCTCGCCGCGTTGACTGAACTGCGGCGGAGGGGAACCTCATTCCAGGCCCTCTTTGCAGGGCCTTGGCGTGGATCATTGACGCGCGAAGAATTCGAGCGAGAAGTCAATCAATCCGGCTTGGCCGAACAAGTTCGTCATCTCGGTGCCGTTTATGGCGAGGAGAAAGACGAGCTGCTTCGGTCAGGAGACATCTTCGCGTTTCCAACACATTATGAAAACGAGGCCTTTCCGCTTGTCGTCCTTGAAGCAATGGCTGCTGGCCTAGTGCCCGTCACCAGCAACATTGCTGCCCTGCCGGCCATCGTTGCAGAAGCCGGTTTAACCGTTCCGCCCAAAGATCCGGAGGCGTTGGCTGATGCCTTGCAAAAACTCATTGATAACCCGATTCAACTTGCTCAATTGAAGAAAATGGCGCGGGCACGCTATCTTGCGAACTTCACCTTACAACACTTTGAGCGAAATCTGGCCGCAACACTGGTTTGGGCAATTGACGCGGATACAGTACGGGCAAATGATAAGATAGAAGAAATGCAAACATGATGGTTTGCTTTGTAAACATGCCGGGGTTGTCCATGCCGAGAACGAGTACATAGATCATCAGGGTCCACGCAAAGATCTCACCGTGGTTCAATATTCGCCGGACCCATTGAATAACAATAAACAGAAAAATGAAGAACCCGATTACACCGGTTTCGACCAGCACATTGAGATAAAGGTTATGCGCATGGTAGGACCGCCCAACCAGAGGCGTAATAACGTAACGCGCTGCCTCAAAGCCATAGCCAAATGGTGTCGTGGCCAAACCGTTGTTCAGGATGATTTTCCAAATTTCAACGCGCCCGGTCAGCGTGAAAAGCCGCGAATTGTCAGGATTGGCAAGATCGAACAATTGGCCTTTGCCAACGGCAATCAACACCATCACACCCAAGATAATTGCACTTATCACCTTTGCGATCCGCCACGATTGGCGCCACGTATCCTGTCCGGAAACGATGTAACCCACGGGCAGCAATGCCAGAACGCAAATCCGCGCCGCAGTTGAATCGGACAACGTCAGAAGTATAAAAAGAAAACCCGCTAAGCCAAGCTTTGCCGCAACTCGCCACTGGGCGAATGCCACACCTAATACGCCCAGCGCCAAAATGTCTCCCGCAGCAAGGGGATGGAGGTAACCAAATGTAAAACGCGGTCGCTCGGGAACGTCTGGGTTGACCCAAAAATAAAGAGGCGTGTGGAAGAGAATGATATTCACGACAAGGCCAAATACACTCACCGCCAGAAACGCGACCGCAATGATTTGTGCAACGCCGGCTATGGATTTGCAGGTCTGACCCAACATGAACACGAAAGACTGCAAATAAAGAAATGTGAGCGCGGCTTCTGCAATCCGGATTGCGGAAGTCGCAGGACTCAATGACCAACCTACAGAACAAACGCACCACAACAGATAGGCACCGAGAGGAACGGGAAACAATCTCCACGGCGCCGTGACACTCAGCCCTCCGCCGCGGGCTGCCAGAACAAGCAGGAAAAACGCCGCAGCCATGAAACCCGCGCGGGTGAACGGCTGCAACAAGCCTTCGCTTGCTGTAAATGGAATGGAGCCCGCCATCGCAAAAAACAGTGAGACGGAAAGATAGCGCTGCAACGATGCTGCGTTGCCGCTTCTATTCACGGCGTAGTTCACCAAACGTCTTGGCCGCCGCAAACGCGTCAAGCGTGAGGCCTGTTACGTCAGCCAATTCCTCAAAGTCGACTGGCATGCGTGCGCCGGTGGCAAGTGCTGTGAGAAACGTCTGCAGCTGTTGCTGTTGGCCTTTGCCCGAAAAGCCTTTTTCCAAAACCAATTTTCTGCTGTCTCGTCCGAACTCTAGTTTTTCAAAATTGGCCATTACAATCGAACAGCCGCCCCCATGCACCTCCAGATATTCTTTTGGCAGCATAGCACTGCCAATCGTCGAATACACCAATGTACCGACTGATCCATCGCGATACAAAACAGTTGCGGAAATATCGCTACCTCGATTTCGCATGTTTTCGTGCGGCTGTAATCGTACTGCATGAACCGAGACAGGAGGCGACTGAGCAAGAAACCGGAAAACATCAAAAAAATGGCCCGCCTCTCCAATAAAACGTCCACCCTCTTCGGGCAGATTTTGCCAAGCATCGTCGGGCAGGGCACCCGCCTGCACCCGATACATCATCTGCAATGGTCCAAGGCCGTTCATCAATTTCGAAACCCGGGAAATGCTGGGAGAATAGGNNAAGCGGCGGTTGAACCCCACCATCAGTCGACTATCTTCCTTCAATTCGTGACGAACATGGTCGAGTTCGGCATGGCTAATCGCCAAAGGCTTTTCAACAAAGACAGCTTTGCCTGCTTTTAGAGCCTTTGCTGCCAGTTGCGCGTGAGAACTGTGTCGCGTCGCGATGATCACCGCCCTTATACTTTGATCCGACAGCAACGCGTCAACGTCTGTGCCGTGGTCTGGAATTTCAAATCGCTTTGCAACACTGGCAGCGGAAAGGCCAGAATTCGTTACGACATGCGCAAGATCGACACGCGGATCCTTCCTGAGTTCCGGAAGCACCATGCTTGAAGCATAGTTCCCGGCACCGATCACACCGACGCGCAATTGGCCCCGCACAGGCGATGCCAAGCGTGTTGAAATCGTGGTCAAAGCAGGCATTTCTACGTATGAGAAAACAACGCCAAGGGCTTCAATTTGCCTTTGATACAGCGCTTCGTAGGTTTCAACGACCTGTTCAAATGGCCTCATCGCATCGAGCAGCGGTGAGAGGTTCAACTTGCCATCTGCAATCAAAGTCAAAAATGCCGCCATGTTTCGTCGTTCGGTCCATCGCACATAAGCGAGGGGATAATCCTGCCCCTTTACCTCATAGTCAGGGTCAAACCGACCGGGCCCATATGAACGCGAAAAACGAACATCAATTTCTTTTTTGAAAAATTGGTTGTAGTCTAAATCCAACCGGGTCTTACCGATTACAACAATGCGCCCACGATCACGCACATGTTCCGCGGCCAGTTGGAGAAGTGTGTTGTCCGAAGAGCCAGCAGCGATGAAGACATGGTCAGCGCCAGTGCGCAAAGCATGGCGCCATGCTGCTCCGTTTGGAGGCTCTGCGAGCGATGCTCCGCAACCAGCGGCGAGTTTGCAACGTTCACCATCCAAATCAATGCCAACAACCCGCCCACCAGCGGCAACAAGAATTTGACAGAGGAGCTGTCCCACAAGCCCAAGGCCGATCACTAAGGCTGTTTCGCCAAGTTTCAGGTCGCTCTGGCGGTAAGCATGCATGGCAATGCTGCCGATTGTTGTAAGAGCGGCGTGTTCGGCACTCACATTCTGGGGGATTTCCACGACCAGATTGCGAGGCACGAAGTTGAAATCCGCGTGGTTGGCGAGACCCGCGCCCCCCGCTGCCACGCGATCTCCAACAGAAAATTCTTCAACGTCATCCGCAACCGCAACAATTTCACCCGAGACCGAGTAGCCCAAGGGCGTTAGCTGGTCCAACCGACTAAGAACTTTTTGATATGCGGCACGCACACCTTGCTGGCGGACAACAGACATCAGTTGTTTGACTTGGTCCGGCCTTGCGCGGGCCTTGTCGATCAGCGACAGGCGGGCTTCTTTCAGTTTTGTTCCTTCGGTTCCAGGTGAAACCACACTGTAGAGGCTGCGGATAATGACGCCTCCGGGTTGCAGCGCAGGATAGGCTACTTCTGTGCGGGCGATTTTTCCGGTACGGTAGTTTTGGGAAACTTGAAAGGGCATGTGGACACTCTGTTGCCAAATTGTTGATGCCGTATGGTCTACTTCTGCGGTCTTTGTTGCAGGAATAAGGCGAACCCGAGATCCAGCAGGCAAAAGAGAATCATGACGAGCCAGACTTCGCTTTTCAACACGATCAGCAGAATCTTGATGCAACACCTAGAAGAGGTCGATTTTCACGGCTGGGATCCATTCGACGCCTTGAACAGCAAAGTATTTAATGCCACGCCATTGACGCACAATGCTTTTGCGCGCCTTGCCTGGACCCAACTTCTAAAGCGTAGCCCAATCAATTTCAGGAAAATTTTAGGAATTACGCCAACGGCGAACGTAGTAACACTTGCATTGGTGACTGAAATCTACCGCCGTGACAGGCAATTGGCACGAGCAACCGAAACTGTTAGCCGGCTATTGAGCCTTGCGACAGACCAGCAGGGCGGTGCCAGCGCCTGGGGCTATCCTTTTGCTTGGCAAGCCAAAGCCTTCTACGTCCCCAAAGATGCACCAAATGTTATTGCTACCGCTTATGCCGTGCGTGAGCTTGTAAATTGGCAAGGGCAGCTCCAAGGCCGGGCCGAAACTGCAATTGTCTCTGCAGCGCATTATGTCGCGACGGCGCTGGCGCGTATCTCGCCCCACGGCCAGCGCTTTCTCGCCTATGTCGCAAATTCGGATGCCATGGTGCACAATGCCAACCTATGGGGGGCATTCGTTTTGAGCGCGGGTTGGAAAATCGCCGGCAATGAACATTGGCGCCAGATGGCAGCGGATGCTGTTCAATATACTTTGAAAGCACAACGTGAGGATGGATCTTGGGTCTATGGTGAGGCGGCACACCATCAATTTACAGACGGTTTCCACACCGGCTATGTTCTCGAAGCTTTGCATCGCCTGGGACATGCTGACCCCAGCCTGAATTCCAAGGCGCAAATGGCGCGAGGATTCGACTTTTACCTGCATCAATTGTTTGCGCCAGACGGAACAGCCCGTTACTACGCCAACAACTCTTACCCTGTGGATGGTAATTGTGCTGCCCAGTTTATTATCACGCTGGATGCAATGGGCAAGATGCAAAATCATTTGCCCGTTGCACGACTTGTACTGGAGAGGATAATTGAAACGCTATGGCTGGAAAAGCATGGTAAGTTTGCGTATCAGAAATCAAAATGGGTTCTAAACAAGATCGATTATCCACGCTGGACTCAGATCTGGCTGGCTTTAGCGCTCAAAATTGTGGCGAACGCTCAAGGTCCCGCTGAGCCAATTATGTCTTTCCAGCAATCAATCTCCGCGCCGTAAGTTGAGCAAGCATGCATAAAAATATCATATTGGTGCGCGCATATCGCCACCACATTCGTCTTGGCTCCTGATAAACTCTGTAAACCCATTCGAGCCCGCAATTTTGCATCCAGAGAGGTGCTCGTTGTACGTTACCTGCAACAATGTCGAAGCCACCGCCCACGCCCATAATGAAAGGAATATTCAAATGGTCACGCCAACGTCGTAGCAATCGTTCTTTGCGCGGAGTCGGCATGCCAATGAAAAGACAATCGGCCCCTGAAGCGCGAATCTGTTGCAAGACCTCATCCTCCGCTTCCTCCGCAAAATAACCATGGTGAAATCCGGCGAATCTAATATTCGGATGCGTGATCTCAGTAGCGCGAACAGCTTTGTAAACTACATCATCTGTTGCACCGAGGAAAAAGGGACGATAGCCGTCTTCCGCGCAAATAGCGAGAACCGCTGCCATCAGATCAACACCAGTCACGCGCGTAACTGATTTGTGCCCATTGATGCGCAGCGCCAACGCAATTCCCATGCCGTCGATCCCGACAATATCACTGGATGCGACGTCATCACTCAATTCAGTATTGCTTTTTAACGTCACCAGTTTCGCAACATTTATGGCGACATGGTGCAATCTGGTGCGCGATCGCATTGCGTTGTGGGCAAGAGAAACGGTTTGCTCTAACGACAAAATATCGACTGGCACGTTGAACAGCTCAACTCTCATGTTGCATATTCTCTGCGTCACCAAAGCCGTCTCGTGACTGAGGCTACGCCAGCAGTTCAAAGTACGAAACAAAAAAGTTTCTTTCCGTTAGTTTAAAATTCGAAATAAAAAATTTCCTTTCCGCACCCCAAGAGCGCGCACTTTTTTGCCACAATGTTATGAGACCGTGCATGTGGTTGTGCAGCGGCAAGCACGACCGGGATGGCACAATGACTATTGCTGTGGTTAATGCAACGTGTTGGGTGTGCAGATGCGTCAATTTCTTTTCTGCGATTCTTTTTTTATCAGCCAAAATTCACCTAGCTGCGGGGTGAAGTGCAAAATTTTGCCTGCTACCAACAGGCCCAATCCCGGTGGAACTAATCCTTACTGAAGAAATCAAAGTTCACACATAGGTCGTTGAACCAACAATGGTGGGGCGTAGATGTTCAGCAGAGATCATGGGACGGCAAGAGTTCTAGGCCGCGAATTTTTTCCAAAATTAGATTATTATCCAGGGCCAGCAGCACGGCCAGCCCTAAGGAAGGGCCGGGCGCTTTGGTCCCTCACTGATCCAGTGGTATCGGCAGTTTTGGTGTCGGCCGACTGGGCTGTTGTGTTCTGCGCATCTCTGGCAACATGGCTTATATACAACATCTTCAATGACGCCCTTTTCCTGCACTGGCAGTCCTACTTGATCTGCAGCGCCTTGCTCGCGTTCATTTTTGTAGGGAATGGTCTACGCAGCAGCGTTTATGGGTTTCTATGGGGCGTTGACCGGCAGGAGGGGATAGTCAAGGTCTTTCGCTGTTTCTTTCAAGCTTTCATGGCATTTGTTACCGCTCTGGTATTATTGCAGTGGGCTGAAGCTTATTCGAGAGTGACACTATTTGCACAGTTTTTCATTTGCGGAGCTGCAATATTAGCGTTTCGCTTTTTTCAATTCAGACTGTTGCAAATGCCGCATATCGCCAGACAAGTCGTATCCAATCGCGTCATGCTGGTGGGACCGGCCGAGGAAATCGATAGTGCGATGCGCAGTTGGCGGGAACGCGGCGAAAATGTTCATGTCATCGAAACCTTTCCAATGCGCCTCGAATTCGGTAGTGAATTAGAAAGTGCACAGGCCCTGAAGCAACTCACGGAGCGAGTGATCTCTGCGGGTCGGGCGTGTCGGCCAGATCGCATTGTAATTCTGCCACCCATCGGAGAGCGCGAGAAAGTTGATGAACTTATAGAGAAGTTCCTCGAGCTGCCGGTCAGCATCCTGGTCTCGGCGGAATCATTGGTGACAATGCAGGGCCGACCTTCTGCAGTTAACTTCGGCGGCCTTCGCATGTTGCGCGTGGTGCGCAAGCCGCTTTCTGCGCGAGACCGCATCGTCAAACGGGCATTTGATTTTCTGATGTCTTTGTTTCTGCTTATAGTTCTCGGGCCGCTTCTTGCTGGCGTCTCCTTGGCAATAAAATGGGATTCGCGTGGTCCCGGGAATTTCCAGCAAAGGAGAAACGGCTTCAACCAGAAGGAATTTTCCATATACAAATTCCGAACAATGGTTGTGCAGAGCCCGAATGCGACATTCAAACAAACAACACGCAATGATGTGAGACTGACGAAACTTGGCAAATGGTTGCGGCGTTGGAACATTGATGAACTTCCACAGTTGTTCAATGTCTTGTATGGTGACATGTCTTTGGTTGGTCCACGCCCACACGCTCTTGCCCACGACGACATGTTTTATGCGGAACTTGCGACATATGCGCGACGCCACAATGTGAAGCCCGGTATCACCGGCTTAGCGCAGGCCATGGGTTTCCGCGGCGCCACCGAAACCCACAAGCAAATGGAAGACCGTGTGCATCAAGACCTCATTTACATCCAAAATTGGTCCCTTCTACTGGATCTGAAAATTCTCCTGATGACTGTTTTTTCGATGCGCGCTTATCGCAATGCCTTTTAGACCATAATTTCTGTTTCGATGAGTTGAGAGTTTAAGATGGATGAAAGTTCAGTTTATACTAATGGCAAATACCTCGACCGCAATGAAACCTGGCATGCTGAGGACTCGCCCTGGAAGGCCGAGCAGATTTACAAGATGATGGTGAAAAATGGATTGCAACCACGTGTCATTGACGAAGTAGGCTGTGGCGTAGGTGTGATTCTGAAAGAGCTTTCGCGAAAGCCTTCTTTGCTAAACTCGACGTTCCGAGGTTTGGACATTTCACCACAAGCTATTGAAATGGCTCAGGTCGATCGGAAAGAAAATATAGAATTCGTTTGTGGTGACATTACCCGTGAGAGGGACCGCCATGTCGATATCCTTCTCGCCATAGATGTCTTTGAGCACGTGCCGGATTATTGGGGTTTTCTTGCTGCATGTCGCACCGCGGCCAAGTATAAAATGTATCATATCCCACTTGACATTAATGTTTCATCAGTACTGCGTGATACGTCCGACAAATTCCGCGCTAAACTCGGCCACATCCACTTGTTTTCTGCTGCTTCCGCACTTTCCACTTTGCGTGACACCGGGCATGAAATTCTGGATGTAAAATATACTAACGGAGCAATTTCATTGTTTAGACATCACCCATCATTGAAACGGGGCGTGAGCAACATTCCGCGCGGGTTGCTGGGGATGTTAAGTGTGCCCTGGGCAGCGCGCATTTTCGGCGGCTACTCGTTGCTGGTGCTAACAACTTGAAGCCCTGGGATGTGAATGTTTTTCCCGCAGCAGTAATAGGTGTTTTGTTCAATCAGTACTAAAGGTTTATGGCTGTGTCGCAGCCCGAGCATATGTTCGGTGTCAGGATAGGAAATGGGGATCGGGGGAGCGACAACTGAGTCCTGCAAACGGGATGGATTAAACAACGTTTCCCATGAGATGTCTTCCACAACATCGAGTGGGAGGCCTTTATGCGCATTCTCATAATCGGCGTTATGGAATAGGGGATCTGCTCAGTGGCACCATCGAGCTGAATGTGTAGACCGAAGCGCTGTCCGCAGTTATCCCGGAAACTGAAATCATCAACGATGCTCATTACTTCTTCTTTTGACCCGAAGCGGCTATGACTTCGTTCTTGTCCATGCGGGTTTGACCGCCTGCATCACTTCATAGCACTTTGTAGGTGCTTCTTGAGCGCTCGCAGATGCGGACGGTCCGGTGCTGGGGCTTTCCAACACAGGAAAATGTCTAAGTGACAAGCTTTGCCGTGAGCATCAACTAATGGTGAGAAGCTTCTCGTGTGATCGGAGTTGACTTTGCTTGCTGGCAATAAACCTGAGCCAATTCCAAGATCAGTCCATTCTTGAACAGCACTGTAAGAAATCGGCTTGCCAGGATACTCGTTCAACCTCAGAGAGACGCTATCGAACAATTGCCGCGTTGCTTGGGCCAAGCCACAGTGGCCAGCCGTCAAAATCAGATTGCCGCCGGCGGCTTCATCGAGTGTTATTGTTTTCGAAGCTGTTGGTAACCCACCTCCAGAGGGCAAGAACACCCAGGGGTCGCGATAGAGCAAAACATTTTGGGCCCCCCGCTTCTTTGAGCCTGCGAGCGGGCGAACTGCTAAATCTATTGTTTCCGCGGCTAGCCTAGCTTCAAGATCATCGAGGAAGCATTCCTTATAATGGATTTCGACTTGTGGGTGCCGCTTCACGAATGGCGCAAGCGCATGCACGACCTTCGCCATATCAATAATGGGCGACACGCCAATGCGCACCATTTTCACATCAGGGCTCAGATAGGAAGCTGCCGAACGAGTTAGATCAGCATGTGCTGCCAGTATTTGTTCAATCATGGGCAACAGGTGTTTGCCGAACGGCGACAATGCCACAGTTCTGGTCGTGCGCTCAAAGAGGGATGCCCCAAACTGCTTTTCGAGTTGAGCTATCGCAGCCGAAAGTGTCGGCTGGGTTACATTGCAGGCGGATGCCGCTTGACTGAAAGAGCTCAGGTCAGCAACTGCTTTTGCCAATTGGAGGTGCTTCAAATTCATTTATATCATTATTCTATTAATCAAATAATAAATCCAATTTCTCTATATCTTGCTGCCGATCTATCTCTTTGTCAACTTTGATGGGGAGAAATCGATGAACACAATTCCCGAACTTTATTGGCTGGCACTCATTGCGCTGGCGACGTTGCTAATGTGGATGCCGCACATCTTCGAGTCTTTCATTAGACGGGGCATTTTTCCGACGATGGGTAATCCAAGCCCGAGCGATCCACCACCTCCAGCTTGGGCCTACCGCTCCAAACTTGCCCATTTGAATGGGATTGATAATCTTGTTGTCTTTGCACCATTGGTGCTGAGCTTGACTACGATCGGCATAAGCAATGGGACAACGCTTTTGGCGGCGAAGGTCTATGTTTTGGCTCGGCTCGGGCATTATGTAGTTTACACCATGGGAATTCCAGTTTTGCGGACAGTTCTTTTCCTGATTGGTGTTGGTGCAACCGTTGCCATTGGGCTCGTTGTTTTAGGGGCAGCCGTATGAATGCAACCCCCCTTGCTGTCGTTGCTGGCGTCGGCGGAGCGCTTGGACCGGCCTTGGTTCAAGCGCTTTCTGCGAAAGGTTATGGGGTGGTTGGAATCTCTCAATCTGGAAAGTTCGATTCATCTGCTGCCAATGCACGCCCCGTTGAAATCTTCACTGGCGATCTCGCAGACCTGGCATTTATTGAAGCGACCCGTGCCAAAATCACTACGCTCTATGGAGAACCCGAAGTTCTCATTTACAATGCCCATCGACTTCTGATTGGCAGCTTTGCTGAAACAAGTTCGGAACAGTTCGAAGATTTATGGCGCAGCAATGTGTTCGGCGCTTTCCTTACAGCAAAATCATTCGTCCCAACAATGGTGAGCGCAGGCAAGGGTACTTTCATTCTTTCGGGCGCAACGGGTTCACTCAGGGGGAGTGCAAAGTTTAGTGCCTTTGCAGCCTCAAAGTTTGCGCTGCGTGGCTTGGGCCAATCTCTTGCACGCGAATATGGCCCCTCGGGTGTTCACGTCGCTCACGTCGTCATTGACGGACTGATTTGGGGAGACAAGGCGCGTGATCTTCACAAAGTCGAACGCGACCAATGCATTGAACCGGATCAGGTCGCTAAGACGTATCTCAATCTTATTGAACAAGACCCATCTGCATGGACGCAAGAACTTGATTTGCGTCCACGTGGCGGAAAATTCTAGGAAGCGAAACCATGGAACTGCGATCAGATTTTACAAAACGTGTCGTTGTTTTGCCAGAAAACGAGCATTGGCGGCCATCGCCGATTGCTGGTGTAGAACGGAAAATGCTGGATCGCATTGGTGATGAAGTTGCTCGTGCTACCAGCATTGTAAGATACGCACCAAATGCAAAATTCAGTTCGCACGTTCATGAGGGTGGAGAGGAAATTCTGGTACTGGAGGGCGAATTCATCGATGAACATGGTATCTATCCTGCGGGAACTTACATCCGCAACCCAATAGGTACCGCACATAAACCCTCCGCAGGCCCCGATGGCACACTGATCTTCGTAAAGCTTCACCAGTTTGACAAGCATGACACCGAACAGAAGTGCATTCGAACGAATCAAGCCGATTGGCTTCGAGGCTCGGTACCTGGCCTCATAGTTCTCCCCTTGCACAGCTTTGAAACTGAGAATGTCGCCCTGGTACGCTGGGCGCCGAAGACGATTTTTAACACTCATCAGCATTGGGGTGGGGAAGAAATTTTCGTAGCTGATGGCCTATTCCAAGATGAACATGGAAAATATCCTAAAGGCAGTTGGCTACGCAGCCCACATCTTTCACAACATACTCCCTTCACTGGCCCCGAAGGTGCTTTGATTTATGTGAAGACTGGACACTTACCTATTCAAAACTGAACAACGTGAAGACGTTCGTGAATGTCCGAAATTGGCCCAATTGAGAAGATCGCCGCATCTTGTAACTTGTCTGATCACCAAGTCAGAGTGGACTTCGCATTTCTGACGCTGGTTTTCTAAGCGCCTCACCCTTGCTTGGCAAATCAATATAAACTTCCAATATGATCCAAACCTGATCAGCGAATTGGAAATCACTTTTGCCGACACGAAGGACGGCGGAACAGTCGTCAAGCTTGAGCATCGCAACTTGGAACGCCGCGGTGCTGGTGTAGAGAAGTTCGTCGCAATGATGGACACCGGCTGGCACAGCCATATTGATGAAATCGGCGCTTTCGGAAACGCCAAAGCCTGAACAGAATCATCAGCGAAGCCAAATGGGATCCAATCTGGTTTGGACTTGTCCCGTTGACGCGGAAGACCGCTCCTCGATGCAATGCGCACTGCTTCCTGTTTAAACTCTTCGCTCTGACAGTGCCCATAGCCGTTCTCCTTGATGGCTAATATTCCATTCAAGGACACGGAACAAAACTGTCACAAATTCAGTTGGGTCAGGGTACCGCCTAATCCGTGATTCCGGTATTTGTCGTTCTTTTGGTTTAACAAAGAAAGTTGAGTAGTCATGACAAAGGTAACTTTCGGAAATCATACAGCCGTGCGTGTCCCGCGGGCCGACCGGGAGAAGATTCGCGTTTTCTATCGCGACATTCTCGGCGGCAAAATCATGAGGACGTTCGACGATAAAGACGACATTTGCATTGGAGACGACTTCTACATCGGATTTCTCTACGGCGGGGGCGATGGGAAGGGGCCAGATAAAGGCGCGAACTACGCTGCGGAGGATACCCTCAGCAGAGACGATTTCCTAAAGGCGATCTTTCTGGAGCTGAAGACGGATGATGTCGGTGCGATGCGGAAAAAAATAGTCGCCTTCGGTGTCAAGGTCCTCGAAGTGCCCGATCCGCACCTTTACTTCCAAGCGCCGGGCGGGCAGGTCTTTCGCTTGGTGGGCATCGACGAAGACCTCTCCCAATATGAGGGATGGCTCTCCCCAAGCCCAGAATCTCCCCAACCCAAACCCACTAACCCTGAAGTGATGCCATTATGACCGCCAATTCCGAGGCCCCTCATGCCCTCACCGACGGCGAAACCGTGATCGCGGTCGCCCAGATCGCCGCTTCGCCCGAGCGCGTGCATCGCGCCCTGCACACCCAAGAATGCGAGACGTGGTGGGGCGCGCCGGATGTCTATATGACGCGTAACTTCAGCTCCGACCTCAGAGTCGATGGTCGGTGGAAACTCGATTCGGTTTTTCCCGACGGGAAAGTCAACCATTCGACCGGTGTGTTCCTAGCAATCGACGCGCCGCACCGGGTCGTACTTACGCGTCGCTATGAGTTCGACGTTCCTGGATTGGGCTGGCGCGACACTCGTGTGACCTACACACTAGATCCGACGCTGGTAGGCTCGCGCCTTACCATCCGGCACGACAGATTCGACGGTGCACGCGGCGCGGCGGCGGACGAGCATGTCCCCGGATGGGAAAGGTTCCTCATGTGGCTGCAAGCGCATTTCGCCGAGGGGAGCGACGGGGCATGACATTAATAAGCAAAATACGCCAAGCCTCTGTAATAGGATTCTCAGGCAGTTAAGCGCTTCCGTGCGCAAGCAATGAGTGCATTACCCATCACCTCAACCGCAACAAGGAATAAAGCGATGACCAATTACAAAACTGGAACACGCAAGGAATGGCTCGCAGCGCGGCTTGAGCTGCTTGAGGCCGAGAAGGCGCTCACAAGGCGCAGCGATGAGCTGGCGCTGCAGCGCCAAGCGCTGCCATGGGTCAAGATCGAAAAGGCGTATCGGTTTGATACAGACGCGGGCGACGCCTCGTTGGCGGAGCTCTTCGCCGGACGCTCGCAACTCCTTGTCTATCACTTCATGTTCGGGCCCGACTATGAGGCGGGCTGTCCGAACTGCTCGGCGATCGCGGACGGATTCAATGGTTCTGTGGTCCACCTAGCGAACCACGACGTCACGATGATGGCAGTGTCACGGGCACCGCTGGCTAAACTGCAGGCGTTCAAGAAACGGATGGGGTGGACGTTTCCCTGGGCGTCTTCCGGCGACGCCGACTTCAACTTCGACTTCGACGTTTCGATTACCGAAGCCCAGCAGCGCGCGGGAGGCACTGACTACAACTACCGACCAGTTGCAGCATGGAAGGCGCCAAAACCCGGCGCTGTCGTCGCAGAGGTCGCGGCAATGACCGGAACGGATTCGGCGACGTTCATGCGCCAGAGGCCGGGCATGAGCACGTTCGCGCTCGAGGATGGCGTGGTCTATCACACCTACTCCACCTATGCCCGCGGACTGGATGGCCTGTGGAGCATGTACCAGTGGCTCGACCGCGCACCCAAGGGGCGCAACGAGGCCGGGTTCTGGGTGCGCCACCATGACAAATACGGCCAGGGTTGAACAAGCTTACAGGTTTGGCCGGATCAGCCCGGCATGGGAGGATTCGCAACCATGACTTCAGAGCGGGCATCTGATCGGTCCTTCTTTACTATCTCGGCACTGCTATTCGTTGCCTGTGCAGCCGCGACGATCTTTTGGAGCAGGTCGATGTCGACGATGAAAGCGACGCCGATGGACGGGATGGCGATGGCAGGGACGTCCATGCCTGGACAGACGTGGCTCGTCGCCGCTGCGTCGTTCCTCGCCATGTGGATCGTAATGATGGTGACCATGATGACTCCGTCTCTCATCCCGATGCTGAGGCGCTATCGCCAGGCCGTCGCGGGCGTAGGAGAGGTTCGGCTGGGTTGGTTGACAGCGTTGGTGGCCCTTGCCTATTTCGCCGTGAGGACACTAATTGGACTGGCCGCATATCTACTGGGCGTCGCAATAACGGGGGTCGAGACGCAGCAGCCCGCGCTGACGCGCCTCGTACCGATCGCGGTCGGCATGATCGTGCTGATCGCCGGTGCGCTCCAGTTCACCGGGTGGAAGGCGCACCACCTGGCTTGCTGCCGGGAGATGCCACTAGGCGGCGCTATCTTGCCGACGGACGCTGGTGTGGCCTTGCGACACGGCCTGCGGATCGGCTTCCACTGCTTATGTTGCAGCGCTGGCCTAATGGCGATTCTCCTAGTCGTCGGGGTCATGGACCTCCGCGTGATGGCTGTCTTGGCGGCGGCAATCACAATCGAGCGGCTTGTTCCTGATGGGGAGGGAGTTGCCCGGGCCATCGGAGTTGTCGTCGTTGTGGCAGGGTTGTTTCTGATCGCGTGAAGTTAGCTGTGCAAACGTCTCAGATTGAACCTCATCCAGTTGAGCAGGAACCAATGTCAAAATGGCGTTGGGGTGAAGTTAAGGGCCCCTATTCCCGATAGGCCTACCTATTTTACGATAGCCCATGTTCTTCCGTTCTTTGCCCCGAGTGAACAATCTTTTCTCATTGCGCGATGTGCGTAACTGACCCAGGGCGGCCGTCGAGACCTTTGTGCCTTGGTAAGTCCCTCAGGCCAACTGGCATCAGCGCTGGTGGGTGTTTTTTTACGCCAGACTTAACACCCAGCGTTGATTTTATTCACCAGCTGAGCTAACATTCGCAAGCCGAAAAAGATTTTGACTGGGCAGGTAAGTTCAGTACCCTAAGGGGGAGTCTGTATCACTTCCAAGTGGACCCACGGCACCTTAACCCGAACACAGTTCGGGCGTGGTGCTATTGTGGTGTTGGATCACGGCAATATCTCCATGTCCGACTGTGTCATTGGAGATCGAACAATGCAACCCGAACAAAAACGCGGCCTCTATCTATCAGCGCTGATGTCCTTCGTGATTTCACTCGCTTTATCAGGCTTTTTCACATGGTTTCAACTGGGGTTCACCTCTTTGTGGCTTACTGCATGGGCTGCGGGCTTTGCCATGGGGTGGCCCTTGGCATTTGTGCTGGCCTCACTTGTGGGACAACCACTCAGGAAGCTTGCTGAAAAGCTAGCCAAATAGATTCATTGCACGAACACGAAAATCATTGGCCGGCCTATTTGGCCGCAACACAACTCACACTCAAGGAAGTTAATCATGATACTCATAACAGGTGCGACTGGAACAGTCGGAAGCCTATTGATCCCTAAGCTTACCGCAAAGGGTCACAACGTGCGGGCGCTGACGCGCAACGCGAATGTCAAATTCGAAACTGGCGTGCAGAAAGTGATAGGTGATCTGACCGATCCAAAATCACTCGCACTTGCAGTCAAAGATGTGTCGCAAGTGTTTATGGTGTCAGACGGCACAGACCTTGCTTTGAAGGACAGGAACATTATTTCCGCCGCGAAGGCAGTGGGCGTGCAGCATATCGTCAAACTCTCTGTGCTGAGCGCGTCGCATATGGCCAAAGACCCCATCACACAATGGCACATGGCAGGTGAAGATGCTTTGCGAAGCAGCGGCGTAAATTGGACTATGCTGCGGCCCAACGGCTTTATGTCGAATGCGCTCAATTGGTCTCACACAATCGCAGCGCAAAGCAAAGTCTATGCGCCATTCGGCGAAGGATGCACCAGCATTGTTGACCCCAGTGACATTGCGGGCGTTGCTCTGGCATGTTTGACGCAAGCGGGCCACGAGAGCAAAATCTACGAGCTTACAGGGCCTGAGGCACTCAGCGTTCCAGAACAGGTGACGATCCTTGCAAAGGAACTCGGCAAGTCAATTGAATATGTTTCTATCACCCCCGAAGCATCGGCAAAAACCCTGACAACCTATGGCATGAAGCCTGATCTTGCAGAAGCAGTTATAGCGATGTTTGCGAGCGCGCTTGATCCCAGAAATGGCGAAGTGAGCAATGCCATCAATAAAGTAACCGCTCAATCACCAAAGTCATTCAGAGAGTGGGCCAAATATAGTCGAAGAGCCTTTGAACTATATGCTTAGAAATATTTGGCCAAAAAGTCTCCTCCTGGCCCGTTTAAGAAGACGGCAGTATCACGCAACTTGTCTGGTGATGAGGTCAGATCAGACGTCAGGACGCGGTGTGGCTCTGTGCACTGCATTGTTCGCAGTCAGTTGTCCACCACCGTTGTACCCTGGCACAGGTAGTCTATTCGGCCGTGACCATGAGACCACTTTCGTCATCGGTACCGTTGCTGTGTCCACATTCTGGGCAGCTCAATATTTCTTGAAGCACTGAAAATTCCATCTTGGGGCGAAAGAAAACATTGTTCAGGTCTTTTGTGCTGATTGTATTGCAG
Organism: Hyphomicrobiales bacterium; assembly: GCA_003151375.1. Lineage (GTDB taxonomy): Bacteria > Pseudomonadota > Alphaproteobacteria > Rhizobiales > Aestuariivirgaceae > Aestuariivirga. The sequence goes on along the minus strand of PLXI01000104.1, from coordinate 6,882 downwards.
GTCTTGCACGTGAGCACGAGATGCTTGCCTTGGGCTACGAGGGCGCCAACGGTGATTGCCTTTTTAGCCATCTGACTTTCCGCCACGCGCAACAACCTTCAATGATTTGTCGGGCAATGGCCGTTGGAGTTTACCAGCGGTAGACCAATCTGCGCTTAGCCAAGTTTCCCATTCGTCCTGCTTCGTCAAGATCACAGGCATGGCCTTGGGATGGATCGCACCAACTTCGGCGTTCGGTTCACAAGTGAGAAACGCATAAAGGTCATTGACTGTCTCACCCTCTTTGACCTTTCGGACCGATTTCCATTGCGGCACCCAGACCCCCGCAAAGAAGGCAAGCGGCCTGCTTTCATCCAAGGCGAACCATGCATTCTGCTTTTTGCCGTCGGGCAACGTTTCCGGCTCGGCAAATGACGTGAAGGGTACTAGGCACCGATTTGCTGGACCTAGCCAGCGCTTCCAATGGGCCGATGCGGTGTTGCGCACATTGGCGATGCCTGAGTCGCTGTTGCGACCTTGCAAGGCAAAGGCTGGGCTTGGCAGACCCCATCTCGCATTGGCAATGATGCGCTCCCCAATCTCAAGCCGCACAATCGGCGCTTCATAATCTGGATAGATTGCAGGCATAAGTGGCTGATTTGCGGTGAGGTCGCGCAAGGCCTTAACGAGCGAGCGCACTTCTTCGCGTGTCTTGTTCATTGAGTAGAGGTTGCACATCTAGGCAATGAAAGCATGACCGCTGAAAGTCATCAATGTGGTGGGCCAGATTTAACTTGACTGATACGCCATTTCGTTCTTTGTTTGTTCCATTGAAATATGGAGCCCTCTGCCAATGATAACTCCCGTCTCCTTTGCCTTGGCTTGGTTGAATGGCAATGTTCCGTTTTGCGACCCAGTAGACCTGGCGTTAGCAGAGCAGCTTGCACAACGATTGATTGGGCGTAGCGCAACGAAAGGCTTTGCACTCACCGACATGGCGTTCCGCGACAAGGCCGACGTTCTTCGATGCGTTATTGATGCCATGCTGATTGATCCCAGCAAATGCGGATCAACGATACCTGATGCCCGCATGCCCTTCTTTTCGGTTTGCCCAAGAAAGTCCGCCATGATTGAGCTTCGTTTTTCATCGACCGAAATTGAAATCATTCAACGGGCGTTTTCCATTGCATGTGACAGCGGCAAGATGCCGGATGCGTCCATGGCGGGTGACGATACTCGCGTCTCTTGTCTGAGGCAGCACATTGACGATGCCCTAGAGCGTCACAAGCGCGAGAATACTTGGGGCGGCAGAATGGGCCGTGGCTGATTTGAGAGTATCGACGTGAGCGATATTTTAAGCGAAGCGGGTAATTGATCTTTCGGCACGACAGCCAAGCGGCGCAGGCTCATGAGCGTTCGCATTCCGGTGAGCGCAATCAAGATTCCAGTTTTGCTAGGAATTGCAAAATGAGTTGCAACGCGCCAGGCGTTTTCAAAGAATGGCTTGATTCGAATGTGCCCTGCACGTGACACCAAAACGATTTGAATTGCGAATGAGATATTGAGTTTTGAAATTGCGGCTCCATCTCGAGTATGTATGGACATTACATGCACACTCTCTCTTTGCGTCATGGACGTCGTGGAGAATTTCACCATTGCGCACAACCCGGACCATCACGGACAAGGTAGAAATTAAACATTTGTTATTGCAATTATTTTGGCGATTGTTACGGTGTGTATTCAACATACCTCTTGGAGAGCAAAGTCTATGTCACCAAATGTCAGAAATATCATTATTTGGGTGCTGCGCATTTTAATTGCAGGTCTTTTCGCCTTTGCTAGCTTCATGAAACTCAGCGGCCAACCGATGATGGTTCAAGAGTTTAGCGTTGTCGGTCTTGGCGATTGGTTCCGTATCTTTACGGGTATCGTCGAAATTGTTGGTGCTGCTGCAGTGCTTTATCCCGTTACTACAGCTTGGGGCGCTTTGCTTTTACTTTGCGTGGATGTCGGCGCATTCATTGCTCAAGTCACTCGCATCCACCAAGATTGGACCCATACCATTGTGATCGGTGCAGTGATTGCAAGTCTGCTTTTTCTGACGCGAAGCACGATCCAAAATCGCTTGGGCGGCAGAATGGGCCGTGGCTGATTTGAGAGGGTCGACGTGAGAGATATTTTAAGCGAAGCGGGTAATTGATCTTTCGGCACGACAGCCAAGCGGCGCAGGCTCATGGGCGTTTGCATTCCGGCTCGAGCGATCAAGATTCCCGCAATACTGTAAGGCGCAAAATGAGTGGCAATCGATTGTTTTTTATTCGAGCGGCTTCACCAAATCGTGCCGTACATCGGTAATTAGATGCGATTACCGCTGCGAGGTTAGCTGACCTCATTACATATTGGCATTTTCATCAGCTTCTGACCCTGAACTGACCTAGACTGTCCTCAACACTTCGATGGTGAGGTGAGAAAGAGAGCGGAAGTGGCTCAGGCGTTTGCGATAGAATTGTTGGTCTCTTTTGACATCATTCGTAACCACCGAAACAACGGCCCCGAGATGGCGTGACCCCAATCGCCAGAGATGTAAATCAGCAAGCTTGTCGCCGTCGGTCTCAATCGATTGGCGCAGGTTGAGCCGCATGAGTATGGTGCATTTGCTCACTATGTGGCGAACCCGCCGATGCGCAAGCGCAATGCTTGGAGCTATATTGACGCGCGCGATTTGGGCGAGATCGTGCATCTTTGTATTCAAAAGGACGGCTTGGGCTATCAAGTGTTCAATGCCGTCAACGACCTATTACTGCCGATATGCCAACCAAGGAGTTCTTGGCCAAATATGCACCTAACACGCCTGTCACGCGCGAGATGGGGAAATTAGAGTCTCCCTTGTCCAATCGCAAAATTCGAGAAGTCCTGGGCTTTAACGAAAAGCATTACTGGCGTGATTATCTGCCGAAATAATTACTACAAACCAGTATGAAGGTGCCCCGATTCTTGGGGGCCCTTCTTATTTGTGATATCGATCGAACCAACCCAAGCCAGCAACCGTGCCATTCGCCGGGCGATATTCACACCCAACAAAACCCTGATAGCCTAGCGCATCAAGATGTTGGAAAATACGCGTATCATCGAGTTCACCAGATAGCGGTTCATTTCGTTTGGGAACGCTGGCAATTTGAACATGCGCAATGATCGGCATAAGCTTTTCAAGACTTACCATAACATCGCCATGAATGATTTGGCGGTGATAGATGTCATATTGAAGTTTCAGGTTCGGCAAAGCGAGCTCCGCAATGAGGTTGGTGGCAAAATTAAAATCATTGAGGAAGTAGCGTGGCATATCGCGCGAGTTTATCGGCTCAATCACAATGTTAATCCCAAACGGTGCTGCCGCTCCGCAGGCAAACTCAAGCGCAGTGCAGTAGGCCACCAAGCTGAGCTTGTTAGCTTTGTCAGCGAGACCGCTCATTACATGAAGAGAAGGTACTTGAAGTCGGTTTGCGTAATTGAGCGCGATTTGAACAGATTTTTGAAATTCTTCCGTACGTTCCGGCAGTGCCGCAAGGCCTCTTTCACCCTTGGCCCAATCGCCCGGTGGTAAATTGAACAGGGCTTGCTTTAATCGGTTCCGGCGCAATTCATTGGCTATGGTCTCAGNNTTCGAAGCCCGCATCAGCAGCCACTTTGAAGCGGTCTAAGAAAGCCCATTCGGCAAACATCATGGTCAAGTTGGCGGCAAATTTGGGCATAAGCTTAGCTCGCCTTGGCAGGTGGAAGTTCAATGCCAGTAATCTGAGCGATCATGCGGGCAACTGAAGCGTCATCATCGCCGTCCATTCCCGCCGCGGCAGTCATCAGAAACATTTGTAAAGCCGTCGATGAAATTTGCAGTGGAAATTTCTCTTGCCGAGCCATATCACTCACAATGCCAAGATCTTTAGTAAAAATTGATATCGCGCTCCGCGGAGAATAATCGCCCTCCAGAATATGCGGGACGCGATTTTCAAACATCCATGAGTTGCCGGCCGACGCGGTGATCACCTCATATACCTTGTTCAGATTAAGGCCCAGTCGGGCCGCAAACGCAACTGCCTCACATGCCGCAGCGATATGAACACCTGCCAGAAGTTGATTGACCATCTTGAATGATGCGCCGTCACCTGCAGCATCGCCCAAGTTATAGACCTTACCGGCGACCAGATCGAGCACAGGCTTTGCCCGTTCGAAGGCTTGAGCGGAGCCTGATGCCATGAAAGTTAACTGTCCGGCGGAAGCTTTGGCTGCCCCGCCACTCATGGGGGCGTCAAGATAAAGCAATCCAAGTGCCTCAGCATCGCGCGCCAATTGTTTTGCATCGCTGGGTGCCATCGTAGCACAGGAAATAATGACGCCGCCGGGCTTCATGGCTTGCGCAACGCTCTCCTTGCCGAAAAGGACAGCGCGGGTTTGCGCGGCGTTGACAACCACCGTGGCCAGAATATCACTATCTATCGCCGCATCATGCGCACTGATTGCAGCGGTTCCCCCAGACTGGGCCAGTGCAGACAAGGACTTTGGATTCAGATCAAAGCCCGAAATTGGAATGCCGCCTCTGACAATGCTCTGTGCCATGCCCAGGCCCATTGAGCCCAGCCCGATCACAGTAGCCTTCAGTGGGGTGGTTTGTGTCCTTGTGTCGCCCATTCAAATTCGTCCTTTTTGCCGATAACCTGATGCTCTCGATGGTGCCATGTAGAACCAAATTGGCGCAGATTTAATGACGTTGTGGGTTTGCCGAAATCCATTATGTTAGCGCTGTCACAATTATTGCTTTTAGGCGGAATGTCAATTTCTTGAAAAGTAACTTTTAAAATTAGGACCTGAATATATGTTTCTGGGCTGCATTGCAGACGATCTGACGGGTGCAACGGATCTATCACTGATATTGTCACGTGAAGGATTGCGCACGGTTCAGACGACGGGCGTGCCTGACGAGCAGCTTGATCTCGCAAATATCGATGCAATTGTGGTGGCGTTAAAGTCCCGAACTATCCCTGTCGACCAGGCAGTCTCTCAGTCTTTGGCAGTGGCTGATTGGTTGTTGGACCATGGTGCTCAACGGCTATTTTTCAAATATTGCTCGACCTTCGATTCAACCGATCGAGGTAACATTGGTCCTGTGGCTGAAGCTTTACTGGCTAAAGTTGGTAATGACTTCACAATTGCTTGTCCAGCATTTCCCGCCAACGGACGCTCAATTTATATGGGAAATCTTTTTGTAAATGGGATATTGCTTGCCGAAAGCCCGATGCGCAATCATCCGCTCACGCCAATGAGAGATTCAGATTTGCGTCGGGTGCTCCGCCGTCAAACGGATTGCGATGTGGGTCATGTTGCCTATGTTGACGTTGATTCCGGCGCTGATGCAATTCGAGCGGCATTTGCGCTTCAAAATGCAGCCAACAAGCACATTGTAATTGTTGATGCCCTCAATGATGCGCATTTGCGGTCTATCGGAAAAGCTGCAGTCAACTTAAAATTAGTCACCGGTGGCTCGGGTGTGGCTATAGGCCTGCCGGCAGCTTATGTGCATGCCGGACTGATTGAGCGCCTGAACCCACCTCCACAGAAATTATCTGCGCCGAACGGGCGTGCAATTGTTTTGGCAGGCTCTTGCTCGGTTGCAACTCGGGGCCAAGTGCAAGCGGCACTCGCCGCTGGCTTTCCGAGTTTCCGCATTGACCCAATGGAGATTGCGACTGGCGACATCACAGTAGGCTCTGTGTTACAGTGGTTGGACGCGCAACCCAAGACAAGGATTCCATTGATCTATTCAAGCGACGATCCCGAAAACGTAGAGCTGGTCCAAAATAGACTTGGCCGCGAGGCAGCAGGGCATAGTGTTGAAAATTTATTGGCTGGCGTGGCCAGATCACTTCCGGAGCGCGGTTTTTCGCGCCTCCTGGTGGCAGGTGGCGAAACTTCTGGAGCCATCGTCGAGGCATTAGGTATTAGAGTGTTATCGATTGGACCAGAAATCGATCCCGGCGTTCCGTGGACTTTGAGCCGCTCCGGACCAAAAATTGCACTTGCATTGAAGTCAGGAAATTTTGGCACACCGGATTTCTTTCTCAAGGCTTGGGACATGTTGACATGAACCGCGAGAGCCAGCTGCGCGAACAAATTTGTAAATGTGGGCAATCCCTTTTCAATCGTGGGCTGACATTTGGCTCGGCTGGCAATATTTCGGCGCGCCTTCCCGATGGCGGTTGGCTGATGACACCAACAAATGCGTCTCTGGGCGAACTTGATCCAGAAAAGCTCTCCAAAATTGACGCATTAGGCAATCATATTGCCGGTGAAAAACCAACAAAAGAAGCCTTTCTTCATCGCGTGATGTATTCGAAGCGGGCGAAATGCGAGGCCGTGATGCATCTGCATTCGACACATTCAGTTGCCGTCTCTTGCTTGCACGGACTTGACCACCACAACTGCTTGCCACCACTTACCGCTTACTATGTGATGCGGGTGGGCCAACTGCCGCTTGTGCCTTATTATCCGCCAGGCGACGAAAGCCTGGCTCTAGCCGTGGAAAACCTGGCAACAGATCACCACGCTGTCCTCCTTGCCAATCACGGACCCGTGGTTTCCGGAACGAGCCTATCGACTGCACTTTATGCCATTGAAGAACTTGAAGAGACTGCCAAGCTGTTTTTGCTTTTACGAGGGTCGGAAACAAGGCCGCTTTCGCCAAGTCAAGTGGATGAGCTCATTAAGAAATTTCCAAATTAGTTTTCACGAGCAATTTTAAGGCATGGGTTTCGTGATCGCCCCATTCTCAAAAAGCCATTCAGCCATGAAGAATTGACCAAGGCGCTTTCCGGCCTATTGCCACCGTGATGCAGAGAGAATTATTTCCAGTTT
>PLXI01000153.1 GCA_003151375.1 Hyphomicrobiales bacterium | reverse complement strand
TTTAGGCAAGAAGTGGCCCTTCATCGGCGCCTCGCTGGTATTGACCCTCGCAGGGCTTGTCAGCTTGGCCGTTAAAGGCGGCCCCAACTACGGCATTGATTTCAAAGGCGGCGCGTTGATTCAGGTGCGTGGCACGCAGACCGTACAAATGGATGATTTGCGCAAGAAGCTGGATAGCATCGGGCTCGGGAAAGTTGAGCTGCAACAAATGGGTACCGGCAATGATGTACTAATCAAAGTGGCGGCCCAAGCAGGTGACGCGGAAGGCCAGAATAGCCAGAAGAAAATCATGGAAGCATTAGGTCCGAGTTTTGAAAAGCGTGCGGCCAACACGGTTGGTGGCAGTGTTTCAGCCGAGTATACCCAAAATGCCACTGGCGCTGTGATGCTTTCCATTCTCTTCGTTCTGGTGTTTTTGTCATTCCGCTTTGAATGGCAATTTGCTTTAGGCGCGGTTTTGTCGTTGCTGCATGACGTTACACTTTCCCTCGGCCTATTCAGCTTAATTGGGCTGGAATTCAACCTGTCCGTAGTTGCTGCTATTCTCACCATCATTGGCTATTCGTTGAATGACACGGTGGTGGTATTTGACCGTATCCGTGAATACTTGCGCCGCTATAAGGCGATGGGCTTGGCTGACCTGATCGATTTTTCGATCAACTCAGTTCTGCCCCGCACGATCTTAACCTCGCTGGCTACATTGATGGCCTTGCTAGCGCTGTTCTTCTTCGGCGGCGAAGTGATCCGTGGGTTCACCTCGGCAATGATTTGGGGTGTGTTTGTTGGCACATATTCCTCAATCTTTATTGCAGCACCTGTGCTTATCATGCTGGGCACCAAACGTGAGGTTTCTGCCACGCAGGCTAAGGCTAACAAGGGCTGATGAAACTTTTGCCTGAGCTGCGCGCCATCACTTCGTTCGGTGATGGCGGCTTTCGCTTTGGCGATCATTCACACCGCGGGCATTTGTTGGTGTTGCCCTCGGGGATGAGGGCTTGGGATGGTGAGGATTTTTCGCTGCTGCTCGCTGAGAAGTCTGAGATTGATTTTTTCGTGCTGGGCACAGGCGTAAGACTTGCGCGTCTTGCTCCGTCGCTGGCACAATTGCTGGGTGCGGTGCAAGCTGATGCCATGACAACAAGTGCGGCCATTCACTCTTACAACTATATGCTGGCAGAAGGCAGACGCGTGGCGGCCGCTTTGATTGCGGTGCCGTGATGGCCGCTAAGATGGATGAGGTCAACGCCGTTGTCCGTGCTCATGACCGTGATCGCTACCTGTCTGCACTTCTTGCGCCAGAAGCAGCCAGACCTCATCTCATGGCGCTCTATGCGTTCAACGCCGAGATTTGCCGCATTGCAGGCCAGGTGAGTGAACCGCAGTTGGCCGAAATTCGTTTGCAATATTGGCTCGATACATTGGACGGAATCTATTTTGGCGATGAGCAAGCCCATCCTGTGGCAATAGCTTTGGCAACCGCCATCAAAGTCGGCGACATTCCTAAGTTCGCCCTGCAGCGCTTGACCAAGGCACACCAAGCAGATTTTTATTCTGATCCGCCGCCCAGCCTTTTTGACGTAGAATCTCAGCTCGGTGAGACAGAATCAAGCCTTATCAAATTGGCAGCGATGATCCTCGATCAGGATGCAGCTCTTGAATGCGATGAGGCAGCAGGTTTAGCAGGTGTGGCTTACGGGCTGATGCGCCTGCTGAACCGCTTACCAGAGTCGCGAGCGTTCAAACAGAATTTGATTCCATTGGATATGTTGGCAGCGCGCCAAATTCCACTGGATGGGCTTTATGCCCCCGAACATGAGGCCGGAGCTATGGTCTTACTGGCGGATTTGCGCCATCTGGCGCAAACGCGCTTGACTGAGGCCCGTCAAGCGGCCTGGACAGTGAAGCCAGAGATATTTCCTGCTTTTCTGCATATTTGCCTTACGCAAAACTATATCGCCAAGTGCACTGCAAAGGGCGTGGCTGTATTGCGGCAAGGCTGTGATTTTAGCCAACTTGGCAAGCAATGGCAGCTGTGGAAAGCTTCGCGCAGCCATTCATATTGAAGGGTTGCGCTTTGTGTTTCTTTTAGCTATCCACCCCAACCAGTGTCGGGGTGTAGCGCAGTCTGGTAGCGCNNGTCGCGAGTTCGAATCCCGCCGCCCCGACCAATTTTATTAGGAGCCTGCTTTGACCGCACGCATCTACAAGCCCGCCCGTAGCGCCATGCAATCCGGCAAGGGTAAATCCAATGAATGGTTCCTTGAGTTCGTACGCGAAACCAGACAGTCGACTGATCCTTTGATGGGCTGGACCAGCGGCGACACCTCAACTCAAGTGCAGCTGCGCTTTGATACTGTTGAAGAGGCTGTGGCTTATGCCACGCGCAATGGCATTGCTTATACAGTGGAGGCAGAAGCCAAAACCCGCCTGCAGAAAAAATCCTATTCCGATAATTTCAAATTTGGCCGGACTGAAAACTGGACGCATTAGATTTTGGGCGGTAGTTTCCGACACACGACTCCGTAGCTCAGCTGGATAGAGCAACGGTTTTCTAAACCGTCGGTCGCAGGTTCGAATCCTGCCGGGGTCGCCAATCGCTACTGCACAAAATCTCCACACTTAGGTGGCACATCCGCGCCCCATGGCATGAGCGGCACTGTAGAAGTTGAATTCTGTGGACTGCCATCTATCAGCTTGTCTGTATAACTCAGATAGACCAGCACATTGCGTTTGGGGTCACAGCCGCGCACGATGTGCATAGTTTTAAAGAACAGGCTGCGGCGCTGTTCATAGATGTCTTGGCCTTGAGAAAATTTAGCATTGATCTTCACCGGGCCAACTTGCCGGCAGGCCAGGGAAGTTTCAGAGCGCTGTTCGGAAAAGCCGGCCCAGCCTGTCCAGCCACCTTGTTCGGGAACCGTAAAATAACAGGCCACGCCATCAACCTGCGGATCATCAATCACATAAGTGCCAAGTTTGGCATCAGGTGAGAGCAGGTGAAACACCGTGTTCTTTTTGAAGATGAGTTCAGGCCCATCATCACTGGCGGCCTTCGCCAACGGAGCGGCCAGCAGAGCAGTGGCACAGGCGGCTATTGCAACTAATGTGGAAAATTTCATGAGTGAACTCCTATGCCAGCTAGATCGTTGTTCTTAGCGTAATTTCAAGGGGCAGCGTTCAACCTCGAAAAACCGGCATCCAAATCTGTGATTAAATCGTCCGGATGTTCCAGGCCAATTTGTAACCGCAAGCAGGGACCAATCGCAGTCCAAACACTTGCCGTGCGGTGCGGCTTGAACGGAATGATCAGGCTTTCATACCCGCCCCAGCTATAGCCCATGGAAAAGAGGTCTAAGTGATTTAACATAGCACCCACCGCCGCTTCAGATTTGGGCTTGAGTATGATGGAAAACAGCCCTGCAGAGCCCGTGAAGTCGCGCTTCCAAAGTTCATGGCCTGGCGCATTGGAAAGGGCAGGGTGCAGCACTGTTTCAACTTCGGCTCGTCCACGTAACCATTGCGCCACGGTGAGGGCCGATTTCATATGCCGCTCCATGCGCACATCCAAAGTGCGAAGCCCACGCAGCGCCAGATACATATCATCGGGCCCCGCAAACATGCCCATAGTTTCGTAAACATCCTTGAGGCGTGGCCATGTCGCTTCGTTGCAGGTGATGCAGCCAAACATCGCATCGGAATGGCCGACAT
>PLXI01000013.1 GCA_003151375.1 Hyphomicrobiales bacterium | reverse complement strand
ACGCGTTGCGCCGCTATCCGAACGGAGAGGAACGCTGCATTGCCTGCAAATTGTGTGAAGCAATTTGCCCGGCTCAGGCTATCACCATTGAAGCAGGCCCCCGCCGCAACGATGGCACACGCCGCACCACGCGCTATGACATCGACANNAAATGCATCTATTGCGGCTTCTGCCAAGAGGCGTGCCCCGTGGATGCCATTGTCGAAGGCCCTAATTTCGAATTCGCTGCTGAAACCCGCGAAGAGCTTATGTTCAACAAAGAAAAACTGTTGGACAACGGTGATCGTTGGGAGCGCGAAATTGCCCGTAACCTCGTGCTCGATGCACCGTATCGCTGAGGAAGAGAACCATGCTCGCAACGACATTTTTCTTTTACCTCTTCTCAATAATAGCCATTGCCTCAGCCATGTTGGTGATCACCATGAAGAACCCGGTTCATTCCGTGTTGTTCCTCATCTTGTGTTTCTTTAATGCCGCCGGATTGTTCGTATTGAGCGGGGCTGAATTCCTAGCCATGATTTTGGTGGTGGTTTATGTGGGCGCTGTGGCTGTGTTGTTCCTCTTCGTCGTGATGATGTTGGATGTGGATTTCACCGAACTGCGTTCTGGCATGTTGAATTACTTGCCAGTGGGCGGCATAATTGGCCTTATCTTGTTGGTAGAACTTGTGCTGATGTTGACCACTTGGTCATTGCCAGTTGGGCAAACTGTGCCAGCAAGTCCTGACGCAGTTCAGAATACCCGGGCGCTGGGCCTCGTTCTCTACACCAAATATGTTTACTTCTTCCAGACAGCGGGTCTCATTCTGTTGGTGGCGATGATTGGTGCGATTGTGCTGACGCTGCGCCACCGCACTGGCATTAAGCGCCAAAATGTTGCCGCACAAGTTGCGCGCGGGCCGGCCACCGCCGTTGAAGTTAAACAAGTTCAATCAGGGCAGGGTCTCCAATGATCGGGTTAGCGCATTATCTAACAGTGGCGGCCATTCTGTTCACCATTGGTATTTTTGGCATTTTCCTAAACCGCAAAAACGTCATCATCATTATGATGTCGATAGAGCTGATGTTGCTGGCGGTGAATATTAATCTGGTGGCTTTTTCAACCACGATGAATGATTTGACCGGGCAGGTTTTTGCACTTCTGATTTTGACTGTGGCTGCCGGCGAAGCTGCCATCGGACTGGCTATTTTGGTTACCTATTTCCGCAACCGCGGCACTATCGCGGTTGAAGATATTAACATGATGAAGGGCTGATGATGGTTCAGGTAATTCTATTTCTGCCCCTAATCGGAGCACTTATCGCAGGGTTTTTTGGTACCAAAGCTTTTCGTCAAATGGGTAGCGATGCTGAAGTCTATGCAGATCATTCGGCGGCTCATGATGAGCATGCTGATGACCACGCCCATGATGATCATCAAGGTTATGACGGCCCGCCATGGCCGATGTATCTTACAACGGCATTACTCTGCGTTTGCGCCATTTTCTCATGGGTGATTTTCTGGGGCTTCTTGCATGAAGGCCATGATCAAGAAATCGCTTTACTGCCGTGGATCACCTCAGGCGCTTTGAAAGCTGCTTGGTCGATCCGCCTGGATGCGCTCACCGCAGTTATGCTGGTGGTGGTGAACACAGTTTCTGCCGTGGTTCACGTCTATTCGATTGGCTACATGAGCCATGATGAACATCAGCCACGCTTCTTTGCGTATCTCTCGCTTTTCACTTTTGCGATGTTGATGTTGGTAACTGCCAATAATCTTATACAGATGTTCTTCGGCTGGGAAGGCGTGGGTCTTGCGTCCTATTTGCTGATTGGATTCTGGTATGAACGTGAAACTGCCAATGCCGCAGCGATAAAAGCTTTCGTTGTCAACCGCGTGGGTGACTTTGGCTTTGCTTTGGGCATCTTCGGCGTGTTCATGACCTATGGTTCAGTTGAATTTCCGGTGATCTTTGCTCATGCACCAGACGCTGTGGGTAAAACCATTCATTTCCTTGGTCATGACTGGGATACACTTACAACTTTGTGCCTCCTCTTGTTCATGGGCGCCATGGGCAAGAGCGCGCAGTTCCTGCTGCACACTTGGCTGCCCGATGCGATGGAAGGCCCAACGCCTGTGTCTGCTCTGATCCATGCCGCCACCATGGTGACGGCTGGTGTGTTCTTAGTGGCGCGCCTTTCGCCTTTGTTTGAATTGGCCCCTCATGCGCGTGAAGTTGTCACCGTGGTTGGCGCGATAACCGCCTTCTTTGCCGCAACTGTAGCCCTTGTCCAAAATGACATTAAACGCGTGATTGCTTACTCAACCTGCTCTCAGCTTGGTTACATGTTTGTAGCTATGGGCGTTGGCGCTTACGGCGTTGGCATTTTCCATCTCTTTACCCACGCTTTCTTCAAAGCATTGTTGTTCCTCGGCGCTGGTTCGGTGATCCATGCGATGTCTGGCGAACAAGACATGCGCAAGATGGGCGGCCTTGGGCCTTATGTGCGTATTACCCAAGTCATGATGCTGATTGGCACTTTTTCACTCACAGGCGTTGGCATTCCAGACTTTCCCGGCTTTGCAGGTTTTCATTCAAAGGATGCAATCATTGAAGCCTCTTATGCTGGCGGAAGCACATTTGCTTTCACGCTATTAGTGATTGCCGCTTTCTTCACCTCATTTTATTCTTGGCGCCTGGCCTTTATGACTTTCTCTGGCCCGACGCGTGCAAGCAAAGATGTTATTGAGCATGCCCATGAAAGCCCGCCTGTTATGCTGATCCCGCTTTATGTTCTGGCGCTGGGCGCAGTGGTTGCAGGTTTTGTATTCCAAAATTGGTTTATGGGCGAAGGCCAAGCTGAGTTCTGGGGCGCTGCGATTTATCGTTCGGCCGACAATCACATTCTCATGCAAATGGAAACTGTGCCACTGTTTGTGAAGTGGTCGGCCTTCGTTGCTATGATTACTGGCTTCGCTTTGGCCTGGTTGTTCTACATCCGCGACACCCGCTTGCCCAAGGAACTGGCCGCGCTCAACCAACCAGCTTACAAATTCCTACTCAACAAATGGTATTTTGATGAGCTTTACAATTTCATCTTCGTGCAGCCCGCCTATTGGCTTGGACGCCTGTTTTGGAAGGAGGGCGACGGAGCAATCATTGACGGCTTCGGCCCTGATGGTGTTTCAAGTGCTGTTGTTGCCACCACTGCCCAGGCGGTGAAGTTACAAACCGGATACGTCTATCATTATGCCTTCGCCATGTTAATTGGCGTAGCCGCAATTATCTCTTGGTTCTCATTTGGGGGCACACACTAATGCAAAGCTGGCCCTTGCTTTCGGTTGTCACTTTCCTGCCCCTGCTTGGCGTGTTGTTCATTCTTGTCCGCTCTGGCGAAGATGAAGCCGCCGCACGCTCTGCCCGTTGGGCTGCGTTGTGGACGACAATTGCTACCTTTCTTGTCTCGCTGCTGATTTTACCGAACTTCAACACCGCTGCCTCTGGCTTCCAACTGGTTGAAAATCACCAATGGTTGGGCTTGGCCAACTACCGCATGGGCGTGGATGGTATTTCCATGCCCTTCGTTTTGCTCACCACTTTCCTGATGCCAATTTGCATTGGCGCATCTTGGTTCGTGAAAATGCGCGTACGCGAATATATGATCGCCTTCTTGGTCTTAGAAACATTGATGATTGGCGTGTTCTGTGCGCTGGATCTCGTGCTGTTTTATGTATTCTTTGAAGCAGGCCTCATCCCAATGTTCTTGATTATTGGCGTGTGGGGTGGCCCGCGCCGTGTTTATGCCAGCTTCAAGTTCTTTCTCTATACACTGCTTGGCTCGGTGCTCATGCTCATCGCCATCATCGCCATGTATTGGCAGGCGGGCACCACAGACATTGCCGTTTTGTTGACGCGTGATGTGGGGTTCCCGGCTGCCATGCAAACTTGGCTGTGGCTTGCCTTCTTTGCTTCCTTTGCAGTAAAGATTCCGATGTGGCCAGTTCATACGTGGTTGCCAGATGCCCACGTTGAAGCCCCAACTGCTGGCTCAGTGGTTCTGGCCGCTATCCTGTTAAAGATGGGCGGTTATGGCTTCCTGCGTTTCTCGCTTCCGATGTTCCCAGATGCCAGTCATTATTTCCAACCGCTTATTTACACGCTTTCCGTTGTGGCGATTATTTACACCTCGCTGGTGGCACTCGTGCAGGAAGATATGAAGAAGCTGA
>PLXI01000071.1 GCA_003151375.1 Hyphomicrobiales bacterium | reverse complement strand
AGCACGAAGCATCTTATCAGGTCAAAAAAGAAATTCGCAACATGGTGGTGTTCGCACCCCAAAACTTATTGCGCGATCCACCTTTTTCGCATCTCGATCTTGTCACCTGTCGTAATCTTTTGATCTACCTAGAGCCGGAGGTGCAGCAGAGTATTATCGCGCTCTTCCATTTTTCCCTCGAAGAAGGTGGCAGCCTTCTGCTGGGGAACACTGAAACACTTGGCCGCCATGAGGCGATGTTTGAGACAATTTCAAAAAAATGGCGCATTTTTCGGCGGGCAGGGCCAATGCGGCTCGATATCGTCAATTTTCCGGTGCTGCGCGGCCGGGCTCAGGCATCAAAAACCAATGAAGCAGCCGCGTCTCAGTTGACCAGTGGCCCAGTTGCTCCAGCCGGAGACATAGCGCGCCGCGCGTTGTTGGAGCATTTTGCGCCTGCCGCTGTGTTGATCGACCGCAATTGTCGCGTTCTTTATTTTCATGGATCAACAGGGAACTATCTCGAACAGCCCACAGGAGAACCCTCCAAAGATCTGTTCCTGATGACCCGCGATGGGTTAACGGANNGAGCAAATTGCGCTCAGCGATAGGTGTCGCCAGTTCTGAAAGCCGCAATGTCCAAATCAGCGCGAGCCTAAAGCACAACGGTATACTATCTCCTGTAACCGTCACTGTGAGACCGCTTGCAATAGGCGCAAATAGTCAGGGCCATCTCTTGGTGAGCTTTGCGCCTGAAGCGGCGGCGAATTCTGCTGGTGGCAATGGTGCTGCAAACACTGTGACGACTGACTTGGCGTTGCAAGACGAATTGAAGGCGGTCCGCAGCGAGCTGCAAAATACCATTGAACATTTGGAAACCACCAACGAAGAGTTAAAGGCCTCTCACGAAGAAGCCACGTCAATGAATGAAGAATTACAATCCACCAATGAGGAACTTGAAACCTCGAAGGAGGAAATGCAGTCGTTCAATGAAGAGTTGCACACCGTCAACAGCCAGCTTCAGCACAAGGTGCGCGAGCTAGAAGACAGTGCCAATGATCTCAATAATTTGTTGGCGGGAACCGAAACGGCAACACTGTTCATTGATGCGAATCTGTGTGTGAAATGGTTCTCACCCGGAACCCATGAACTGTTTAACTTCATACCCTCTGACATAGGCCGTCCGATCAGCCATTTTGCACGCAAGTTTGATGACGAAAAATTATTGTCTGATGCTGAAAAAGTGTTGCGCACTCTGGCTGTTTTAGAAGTTGAAGTTGCCGCCGCCGATGGCCGTTGGTTCTTGCGCCGCATGTTGCCTTATCGCACGATGGATAATCATATTGCTGGTGTGGTGATCACCTTCATTGATGTGACTGAACACAAACGCATCAGCGATGCCAATGAAGCGGCCCGTATCTATGCCGAAGCCATTATTGACACGATTAGACAACCACTATTGATTTTGAATGACACAATGCACGTGGTTTCAACTAACCCCGCTTTCCGTGAGATGTTTGAAGTCAAAGATAGTCAAATTAACGGCAAACTCATTTTTGAACTGGGTAACGGGGATTGGAATTTTCCAAAACTTCACGAGCTTCTCCACCTTGTGATCGCTACAAACCAAAATTTCAGTGATATCGAAATTGAGCACGAATTTAAAGTGATCGGCCATCGATGCATGTTGGTCAATGGTCGCAAGTTGTTGCGCGGCGGTGGTCATCCTGCCCTCATTTTGCTGGCCATCGAAGACATATCTGAGCGCAAGAGCGCCGAAACCGCGATGAGGGAGAGCGAAGCCCAATACCGCATGCTGTTCAATTCGATTGATGAAGGCTTTTGCGTTCTTGAGAAAATAGAGGGCGTTGAGGGAGCGCCCATCGATTTTCGGTTCATTGAAGTAAACCCGTCTTTTGAAAAGCAGGCTGGAACCAGTGGTGTGCTGGGAAAAACCATACGGGAAATGTTTCCGGAAGAACCCGAGAGCTGGTATCGCATCCATGATCAGGTGCTCACCACCGGTAAGGCAATACGTCACGAGCATAATTTGAATAGTAGAAACCGCGTTCTCGAACTCTACGAGTTTCCTTTGCATGACGGAAAGGAAAGCAGGCTAGCGATCATTTTCCAGGACATCAGCGAACGCAAATCTGCGGCGGCGATGGGACTGAAGTTGACGGACCTTGTGGCATCTTCCGATGACATGATAGCGAGTATTGATGCACAAGGATTGATCACCAGTTGGAACCCTGGGGCCGAGCGGATGTTTGGCTATTCCGCCGAAGAAGTTTTGTTGAAGCCATTAGATCTGCTGCTGGACCCCAGCCAAAATTCTGCGAAGCTGGAAATATTTGAGCGGTTCGAGAAGGGTGGAGACACAATGCACCTTGAAGCGGAACGACGGTGCAAAGACGGCAGAATGGTTTGGATTTCGGTGACGATTTCCCCGCTGAAATCCGCTGATCAGAAAATAGTTGGGGCATCAATCACGGCACGCGATGTTACCGCGCGCCGACGGGCTGAAGCCCATCGTGAAATTTTGGTGGGTGAACTCAATCACCGCGTCAAGAATACCTTGGCCATTGTAAGCGCCATCGCCTCGCAAACATTTGCTGGTTCGATATCGGTGAAATCAGCCAATGAATCGTTCGCTGCGCGGTTGCTCGCCCTCGCTCGTGCCCATGATTTGCTAGTGCATGGAAATTGGTCTGGTACTGATCTTGCCAGTATTGTCAAATCGACAATTGAACCTCATGCGGAGGGCGCTAACCGATTCCGTGTTGCGGGACCTTTTGTTGCCTTGCAGCCAGCATTGGCTGTCACATTTAGTTTGGCGCTGCATGAGCTCTGCACCAATGCTGCAAAATANNAAAATATGGGGCGCTTTCTGTGCAGGATGGACTTGTTGAAATTGTTTGGGTGGTACACGGCCATGGTGGCGACGCCAGGCTTCAAGTGACCTGGACCGAAAGCGGCGGGCCACCCGTGACAGCACCCACACGCAAAGGATTTGGAACACGTTTGATACAAAGGGCACTGGCGATGGAACTGTCAGGAGAGGTGACTGTTCTTTATCTGCCGACTGGTATCGTGTGTACAATCGATGCCCCAATGCCTCAGGGGCATTTGAAAACAGATCAGATTGGTGCCAATTGGAAAGGCTGAAGTGTTGCGCATTGTCATCATAGAAGATGAAATGTTAGTCGCGATGGGTCTTGCATACATGGTGCGAGAATTGGGCCATATGGTTGTCGCAGTTCCGACACGTTAAGTCGGTCGTCACATTAAAAGCAGCGAGTTCTTTCACGGCGCAAGTTCCCCTCTCGGAACTTTTGAGTGACCCCCACGTTACAGCACCAGGCGCACGGCCATGGGTGCCGCACAACTTATAAAGCGAGGATATCACGTGAAAGCGATTTTTCTGGTAGCGGTTGCTTGCCTTTTTTCAACAGGTCCAGCGCTTGGGATGACTGACGCAGAATGCACCACAATGTGGACGCATGCGGATACGAATGGCGATGGCGTGCTGAGCGACGCTGAGGCTGGGCGCTATATGGCGATGATGCGGATCGCCAATAAAGCGATGAGTGCTGATGGTGTAATCACTAAAGCGATCTTCGAAGAGAACTGCAAGGCAGACATCTTCAAAGTCGCCGCCTTTGATGCGGGTGCGCCCTTGGAAGGCGCCAATAGCTTCACTGAAGTTCAAGCGAAAGATCGTGTCGTGGCAAATGGCATGGCCGCGCCTACGACAATGATCAAAGACAGCCGGGGAATTTGGCGGGGAACTGCCACACGAGACGGCAAGAGCGTCGATGTCGCTGTTGATTACAAAGGCAATGTCGTCGCGAAATAACTTTCAACTTCAACTCTTCAAGGAAAGGCATTCACATGCAAACGATCACAAAGGCTTTTGAAACTTACAAACAGGCACGTAACGCTGTTGATGCGTTGGTAAATGCCGGGATTCCGATGCCTGAAATCAGTGTTCTGGCAAACCGCGAAATTGGTGAGCAATACAGCGATTTTGGAAAACCTGAAGAAGCCACCGAAGCAGGCGCTGGCGCTGGTGTAGGTGCTGCAGTCGGCGGGGCTGCTGGTCTTCTCACAGGGCTTGGCCTTATGGCCATTCCAGGATTGGGACCTGTTGTTGCGGTCGGTTGGCTTGCCTCCACAGCGCTGGGTGCTGCGGCTGGCGGTGCTGCGGGCGGCATTGTGGGATCTCTCATCAGCAGCGGTATTCCGGAGAAACATGCCCATGTCTATTCCGAGGCTGTGCGCCGTGGCGGAACATTGGTTTCGGTACAAGCCGAAGATCATAATGTCGAGTTGGTATACGCCATACTCAACACATTTATCCCGCTTGATCCAGTTCAGAAGGGCCTGACCTATCGCGCAGATGGCTGGGTCACTTTTGATCCCACTGCCGGACCATACGAACTCACCCGCGCGGCTGCGGTACTCGATCAGCCGTATACGTAAACAAGATCGAACCATTGAACAGAACACAAGGAGAAATGCTATGAACAAGACCCCAAAGCAACTTGATGATCTCTTTCACAACACCTTGAAAGATATCTATTTTGCCGAGAAGAAGATCGTCGCAACTCTGCCGAAAATGGCCAAGGCTGCAACGTCCCCCGACCTCAAAAAGGCTTTTGAGAAACATAAGATCGAAACGGAAGTTCATGTGAAGCGTCTGGAGGATGTCTTTGCTTTGATTGATGCAAAGCCGCAAGCCAAAACCTGTGACGCTATCATGGGAATTGTGAAAGAAGGCGAAGGCCTTATAGAAGAGTATAAAGGCACACTGGCGTTGGATCCTGCACTCATTGCTGTGGCGCAGGCCGTTGAGCACTATGAGATCGCACGTTACGGCACTCTAAAATGTTGGGCAGAAGAACTCGGAATTGATGGTGCGGCTGTGCTTCTGGACGCAACGCTGCTTGAAGAGAAAATGACTGATGAGGCACTCACTGATCTGGCAGTGTCAGCGGTGAACCAGCACGCTGAAGCTGCCTGATTCATTCATGCAGCATAGAGCCTGCGCGGTCGATTTTCCGCGCAGGTCAATCTCACGGAAGATAGAGCAATTTGAAGGTCTGTTGTATTCTGAACGCAAAGTCCGGCGGCGCCGATCTTGTTGGGCATGGCGCTATCGTCGATTTATTTTCAAGGCACGGTGTTCGCGTAGACATTTTTAAAATGCGGAATGGCAACTCGGTCGTCGATCTTGCGAAACATGCGGTTGAACAAAACTATGACATAATTGTTGCAGGTGGTGGAGACGGAACCGTCAATGCCGTCGCGACGGCACTAATGGGTCATCCATCAATACATCTGGGCGTTTTACCCCTGGGTACGCTTAATCATTTCGCCCGCGATCTCGACATTCCAATCGACGTTGCTCGGGCTGTAGACATTATCTGTGCCGGTCACAGTAAGGCCATAGACGTTGGTGTGGTGAACGGTTGTCATTTTTTGAACAATTCGAGTGTGGGTCTTTATCCTGCAATCGTAAGATTGCGCGAAAGCTTGCAAACTGCGGGTTACAGCAAATGGTGGGCCGCGTTGTTGTCGTCATTGAGAATTTTGAGCAAGTTCAGACGATTTGATCTCGAAGTTCAGCCATCAGATGGCCCATTCATCAAACGCAAAACCGCTCTGCTGTTTGTAGGCAACAATGCTTACGAAACAGCAGTTACGAAATTGGGAACACGAACCGCGATTGATCGAGGCCGATTGTGGATCAACCTGCCGATCTCGCAGACGCGTATGGGTTTTATATTGGGATTAGTTGCCCTCGTGTTTCAGCGCGAAAAACCCGCGGATACTTTAATATTTGAAGCGACGTCACTCAAAGTGAGTAGTAAAAAAAGACTATTGACGGTGGCAGCTGATGGGGAGATTTTGCATCTCAAACCTCCGTTGAATTACCGCATACTGCCAAAGGCGCTTAACGTTTTAGTTCCCGTGCCGCGGAGTGAAGCATAATGACTTTGGGTCGAAATCAACGCTTTGTCGCATTGGCAATAATGGCGGGATCTTTTGCCATTCTTCTGGTCTTGGTTTGGAACGGCGAGACGAACAGCATTGATATGGTACTGCGCAATTGGGCCCTCGGCTTTAACACGCCAACAAGTGTAACGATCTGGGAAGGCGTGTCGTTTATGGGATCGGTCGGCGTCCTCAGCGGCCTTACCTTTCTCACCATGGGCATATTTGCAATGCGACGTCGTTGGCAGGCTGTGCGACAAATTGCTTTTGCGATGGGTGGCGCTGTTGGGCTTGATACGATTGTAAAATGGATCGTGCGTCGACCTAGGCCCGATGAAGTCTATGCGCACACCTTGCCAGCGTCTTACAGTTTTCCAAGTGGGCACGCGCTATACAGTCTCACATTCTACATTTCGATTGCCATTGTCATGGACCGCTACGCTCAGGGCAATCAAACCAAAACCATTTGGAGTGCGGCAGTGCTGATGTTTACCTTGATCGGAGCCTCACGAATTTTTCTTGGTGTACATTATGGTTCGGATGTTTTGGGAGGCTATCTCATCGCGGCCGTTTGGCTGATCTTTCTCGCTGGGGCGAACCCTTCAGACCATAGTAGTCGATTTTCATCCAACTAAAAAGATGCCGCCTACCAGGCGGCGTCTTGGGCACTAAACATTTGCCGTCACTTAACCGGCGGGCAGGCCTTTCGCGACCTCTCGGGAGTCAGGGTCGCCAGATGCTTTCCGGCCACTATTTGCTCAACAATACCAGGAGCCAAAAGGCGATCGAGAGAAGTCAACCGACGTACGACCTGTCTAAATTCTCTTTAGCTGCGATTGCGCGAAGTGTAGGAAATTTGCCGGTGGTCACTCCTTCAAACCAGCGTCAGGTCTTCTTCAATATATCGACATATCGACGAGTTGTTCGGCGACTTTTGTCGCTTCATCGGGGTTTTGACAGGGAACAAGTTCAGCTTGCTTACCACATCGAAGAAGATGGCTCTTATCTGTGCAACTTCATACTTTGATCGGTTTGGTCGATATTCTGACAACAAAAAAGCCCGGGCAAAGCCGGGCTTTTTCGACACAAACTCAATAATTAGAACGAGTATTTATAACCAACTGTAATGTTGTATTTGTCTTGCACCAGGCCGTTACCGTCGCCCTTGTCTTTCCAAGCATTGCCGATGTTAAAATATACAGCATCGGTTTTATCAATGTTGTAGGTGATGCCAGTTGTAATCTTTGGCGTAATCCAGGTGTAATCAAACGCATTGCGATAGCGCACGTTGAACACATTCCATGTCCATTGCGAATTGAGTTTGAAATCGCCGGCTAATGTTACTGCCCAATAAGCGTCTGGGTTAAAATTGTTTGCTGGATTGATCTTGGGTTCATCGCCAAATCCATAGCCGAGCAATACGCCAGGGGTCAGTGTGACAGCATCCAGTTTCAACTTATAACCCAGAGTGACTTCAGCTTGATCAACTGAGCTTGCAACATTGGCGATTGCTGCGCGCTGGGTGTATTGGATGTCGCCACCCAAGACAACGTTATTACTAAACGTATGTGACACCGCGAGCTTGAAGTTGATATCGTCTAAATCACCCGCTGCGTTTTTGCCTGGATTGGCCAAGTCATAAAACTCAGGGCTCGCTTCCAAAGAAATCGTGTTTGCTGCAGAAGGTGCCGGTGCTGGATCTGCCACATCAGCGGCAGAGGCGGCGGTCGCCCCAAAGCAGATCAAGAAAGCCGTAGACGTGAGTGCGGTGGTCTTCAATTTCATAGTTATCCCCTGTTTTTGTAGGTGCCCCGCTTATGTGAAGATAGGGTGGCCGACAATTTAGAAATATTAAAATGACGCCTCCGCCCAGCTTCACTTTAATTTGGAAGTCAAAGACTAGGATTTTTCTTGCATTTCGCACTTTTGATCTATATACACTACTTAATAAGTAGAGATTAAGATGGTATTATGAAACGAAATTTGCCCCCTTTGAACTCGCTCCGCGCCTTTGAGTCTGCCGCCCGAAACCTCAGCGTTTCTCTGGCCGCAGCTGAACTCAGCGTCTCGCCAGCGGCCATTAGTCACCAAATCCGTCTCATTGAAGATTTTATTGGCATGCCGGTCTTGGAACGCTCAGGACGAGGCATTGCTTTGACCGACGCTGGTAAAGCGGCACTCATTCATATTCAGGGCGGCTTTGCCCAGTTCCAGTCCGCGATGGATGCAATTGATGCATTGGGTGAGACCGGCACGCTCAATGTTAGCGTTGCACCATCATTTGCATCAAAATGGCTTTTGCCGCGCCTGCATGAGTTTCAGACTCTTCATCCACAAATTGACGTGAATGTGTCTGCTTCGGTGCAACTCGTCGATTTCACCAGGGACAGTGTTGATGTTGCGATTCGTTATGGTGGCGGGTCCTATGCCGAGTTGCATAGCGAAAAGCTGCTGGCGGAGTCAGTCTATCCTGTATGCAGCCCGGACCTTCTGAGATCTGCCACTGGACTCAAATCGCTGGGGGATCTCGCAAATCAAACTCTGTTGCATGATGATAGCCCAGATAATGATCCTTCCTGCCCGGGTTGGGATCATTGGTTGCGCGCGGCTGGCCATGGCGAAATTGACGCTGCACGCGGCCCGCGTTTCAATCAGGCGAGTCTCGTGCTGGAGTCAGCGATTCTAGGACGTGGTATTGCGCTGGCGAAATCGACCTTGGCAGGATCGGACATCAAAGCTGGCCGTCTGGTGCGGCTTTTCTCTACTGAGGTTCCAGTGAACTTTGCCTATTATCTCGTCGCACCGAAATCGAAATTGAATCTTCCCAAGGTTTCTCACTTTCGCGATTGGCTGCGCCTGCAAGTGACGGAGGTGCAGGACAAAAGACCTGCGTTTTTTGTGGACAGTTTGAACAATGTTGCGGCCTGAACGCAACATAACTCAATTGTGGAATCTATTGTTTCGCATGAAATTAATGCCGTAAACAACGGAGACTTCACATGCACATATTTTCCAAACGCAAATTGGTGGATCACGAATTGACCCTGCGTGAAATGCTTGATGATCCGATTATACAAGACGTGATGCGCCGCGATGGCGTGCAGCGCTGGCAGATTGAGAATTTGTTCGAGACCTTGCGTCCCGCTATGAGGAGGGCTGCCTGATGAGCCGCATATTGGACGTGCTGCGCCTATTCTTCGCGCGCGAAACCGTGATTGCGCCTATGGGCGATCATCTCTTGCATGGCAGTCTCAATCCAGCCTCACGTAATGAGCTTTTTTATGCTGAGCTGATTGAGAGCAAATGGGACGAGAAATACCGCGATTATCCGTGGCCACCGGGTTGGCCGGGCTAGTCACCCCTTGTGCGGGTGTGGGGATGCTCTCTAAATAGGGGTATGATTTCACAACGTGCTCGATATGCCTTTAAGGCTATGGTGGCCCTTGCCCGTGTACAAAACGGTAGGGGGCTGCAAATCAAGGAATTGGCTGTTCAGGAAAGTCTGCCCAAGAAGTTCTTGGAGCAGATTCTTTTGGCGTTGAAGTCGGCTGGTTACATTACTTCTCGTCGTGGCCCGGACGGCGGTTATCAGTTGCTGAAACCGGCGGATCTCATTTACATTGGGCCGATGCTTCGCTCTATTGATGGGCCGATTGCGCCGCTGCCCTGCCTATCTCGCACAGCCTACAAGCGATGTGATGACTGCAAGACGGAAGCAAAATGCGAAGTGCGGCTGGCCTTCTCCAAGGCTTATGGCGACTATCTATCAGCGTTGGAAACCACTTCTCTGGCCTCAGTGATGCATCAGGCTGATGTCATATTGCCACCGACAACCTAACATTTAAGTAATTCTAAAAACACAAGTTGTTCTTTTTAACGAACGAGGGCTTGATTCTCCATTAAATCCGTATAGTATATAGATAACGCTTTTATTGATGGAGAATGTCATGCGCGCTACAGTGTTCAAAACCACCGGAATAATTGCTGCTCTGGCCCTAACATTAGCTGCTAGCGCTTCCTTTGCGAGGGCAGACAGCCAGCTCTTGAATGTGTCTTATGATCCCACACGCGAACTCTATAAGGCCATTAATGAAGCCTTTGCCGCTGAGTGGAAAACAAAGACTGGAGAAGTTGTGACGATCAACCAATCTCACGGAGGCTCCGGCAAACAAGCCCGCGCCGTGATCGATGGACTGAAAGCCGATGTTGTCACATTGGCACTTGCTGGCGATATCGACACGATTGCTTCCAAAAGCAAACTTCTCCCGCAGGATTGGGCTACGCGTGAGCCGCATAATTCAACACCCTTCAACTCGACGATTGTGTTTCTGGTAAAAAAGGGTAATCCCAAAGGCATCAAGGATTGGGGTGATCTTGCCAAAGCGGGCACCCAAGTGATCACGCCAAACCCGAAAACTTCAGGTGGGGCGCGCTGGAATTTTCTTGCTGCCTGGGCCTGGGCCAACAAGAATCTTGGCGGCGATGAAAGCAAATCCAAGGACTTCATCGCAGCCCTCTATAAAAATGTTCCCGTTCTCGACTCTGGTGCGCGTGGCTCCACCACCACTTTTGCTCAACGCGGCATTGGCGATGTGTTGATCTCATGGGAAAGTGATGCTTGGCTGGCCCTTGATGAATTCGGCGCCGACAAATTTGAGATTGTCTATCCTTCAATTTCCATCAACGCGGAAACACCAGTGGCGCTGATTGATGAAAACGTGAAGGCCAACAACACAGAAAAGCAGGCCAAGGCCTATCTGGACTATCTTTTCACAGCACCTGCCCAAAAGATAGCAGCGCATTTGCACTATCGCCCATCAGATGCATCGGCTGCTGATCCCGCGGATCTGGCCAAATTTCCAAAGCTTGAGCTGGTTTCGATTGACAAAGATTTCGGCGGTTGGAGCAAAGCGCAGGAAAAGTTCTTCAATGATGGCGGCGTGTTTGATCAGATTTACAAGCCGGTGAACTAAATGAGTTCGGCGCAATTCCTCTCGCGCCTTAAGCAGCCGAGCGTTATCCCAGGCTTTGGGGTGACGCTTGGTTTTACGCTTTTGGCCTTGGGTATCATTGTTATTGTTCCGCTGGTTGCGCTTGTCGCGAAAGCTTCGTCGGTCGGGCCAACGGGTTTCTTTGCGGTGGCTACAGACCCGCGCGTTTATTTGGCGTTTCGTTTGTCTTTTGGGGCAGCCGCAATTGCGGCGTTCATTGATGCTGTGTTTGGTCTTGTGATCGCATGGGTGTTGGTGCGCTACAATTTTCCGGGTCGTAAATTTGTGGATGCCACCATAGATCTGCCATTTGCGCTGCCGACCGCAGTGGCCGGCATTGCGCTGGCTACACTTTATGCACCCAATGGCTGGATTGGCGCATTGGCTGCGAAGGCGGCCATTAAGATTGCCTTCACACCTTATGGCGTTGTGCTGGCTTTGATTTTCATTGGCTTACCATTTGTGGTGCGCAGTGTTGAGCCTGTGCTGGCCGAAGCACAACGCGATGTGGAAGAAGCGGCGGCCCTTCTTGGTGCCAGCCGCTGGCGCACCATCAGGCAGGTCGTTCTGCCTGCGGTCTATCCCGNNAATATGGTTCGGTGATCTTCATTGCTGGCAATATTCCATTTGTGTCTGAAATTGCGCCACTGCTCATCGTCATCAAACTGGAAGAGTTCGACTATGTCGGTGCAACAGTTATTGCTACCCTAATGCTCGCCATCTCTCTGTTCATTCTGCTTGGTGTGAACAAGTTGCAATCAAGATTGGGCGCGCGCTATGCCAAAGATTGATCCCATTGGTGAAAGTCGCATGACCCGATTGATGTTGATCGGTATTAGCCTCAGCTTTCTTGCGCTCTTTATCTTCCTGCCCTTGGTGCTTGTGTTTGCCGAGGCACTCCGCAAAGGCTTGGCCACATATTTGGTCGCACTTCATGATCCTGAGACTTTGGCTGCCTTGCGCCTGACACTCACGGTTGCCGCAATTTC